>JANXUO010000133.1 GCA_025356245.1 Hymenobacter sp. | reverse complement strand
ATTTCGCCGCGCTCCTTGAACACGATGCTGCGGCCCACGAAGTGCACGTAGCTTTTGATTTTCGCACCTTCGCGCAAAAACTCCTGGGCGTGCTTTACCTTAAAGGCAAAGTCGTGCTCGTCGGTGTTGGGACCAAATCGGATTTCCTTGAGCACGACCTTGGTTTGCTTGGCCTTCAGCTCGCGGGTTTTCTTTTTCTGCTCGTATTTGAATTTGGAGTAGTCGATGACGCGACAAACCGGCGGGGTGGCGGTGGGCGAAATCTCAACAAGGTCGAGGTTTTGGTCCTGTGCCATTTTCCGGGCCTGGTCGGTCGGATAAACGCCCTGTTCCACGTTATCGCCGACGAGTCGGACTTCACGGGCCAGGATTTTATGATTGATTTTGAACGGCTCCTCCACCTGCTGGCGGGGCACGTAACGACGGTTCGGGGCTGCTATGGCTGGGGTCCTCCTACTAAAAAGTGGTGGGGAATGAGTCTGGGTGGTGGATTGGCCGGGCGGGAAGGCTTGGCAATCAAGGGGCAAATATCGGTGTTTTTATTGACAAAAGCAAGCGCGGACCTCACAAGCTGCGCTTGAAATTTAGCGTGAGCCGCGCTGAAGTTGTCAAGGGAAGCGGTTGAATTTCCATCCCTGCTCTACGGGCTGCTTTCCGGCTAAATCATATGACCAAAATGCTGGTTTGGCCTTTTTGTATGTTTTGACATAATCGAAAGTATGATGCACGACCAGCGTATCACTGGGTCTCAACAAGTTGAAATAAACAATACGAGTACATTTGACAGTGTCACCCTTTATCAAAATTGGGCCCTCTAAAATAAGCTCACTCACGACTCCTGGTTCGTAGTTGTAAGACTTGGTCACACTTGTGTACGAGTTTGTTCTTTCGGCCTCCCAATTTAAGACACCTTTATGGAAGCCCTGCCAGTGCCCAAACGGGATAAAACGCAACTTGCCATCACTCAGTGGCACTACACGCAACGGGCCTTCGTTGTAAGCTAGTTTCCGAATATCAGTCGGAACCCGATGAATTTTGATGATGGATTGTCCTTTGGTCAAGCTGGCCTTTTCAGCAACGGTCAAATGACGGAGATACTCGCCATCGGGTACGGTTACTTGGTGAAAAGCGAAACCCAACCCGCCCAACACAACTACCAGTAAAGCTATTGGGATAATAGGCATAACGATTAAGTAAAATTTAAACAGTTATACTATCTAATTCGCCATTCAAACGGCCCCTACGCGCGGGTTGAAAACCCGCGTTACAGCAACTGGCTTTGTACGCTTTTGATGAAATCGGCGATTGGCATGGAGCCCAAATCGCCTTCGCCGTGCTTACGAACAGACACGATTCCGTCCTGGGCTTCTTTCTCGCCAACCACCAGCAGGTAAGGTGTTTTGGCCATTTCGCCGTCGCGGATTTTACGGCCGATACGCTCGTCGCGGCCGTCGATGGTGCCGCGCAAGTCTTCAGCTTCGAGGCGGGCTTTTACCTCGTGGGCGTACTCGACGTACTTGTCGGAGATGGGCAGCACGATGAACTGCTCGGGCGTGAGCCAGAGCGGAAAATTGCCGCCGCAGTGCTCAATCAGCACGGCCACGAAGCGTTCGAGCGAGCCAAACGGGGCGCGGTGAATCATGACGGGGCGCTGCTTGGAGTTATCGGCGGCCGTGTATTCCAGCTCGAAACGCTCGGGCAGGTTGTAATCGACCTGAATGGTCCCGAGCTGCCAGCGGCGGCCAATGGCGTCGCGCACCATGAAGTCGAGCTTGGGGCCGTAGAACGCCGCCTCGCCGTACTCGGTGACGGTGGTGAGTTGCTTTTCGGCGGCGGCCTCCTGAATGGCAGCTTCGGCCAGCGCCCAGTTTTCGTCGGAGCCGATGTACTTGGTTTTATTGTCAGGGTCGCGGAGGCTGATTTGGGCGGTATAGTCCTGAAAATCGAGGGCTTTGAGGACGTATTGCACCAAGTCAATCACCTTTTTAAACTCTTCCTTCACCTGGTCGGGGCGGCAGAAGATGTGGGCGTCGTCCTGGGTGAAGCCGCGCACTCGCGTCAGGCCGTGCAACTCGCCCGACTGCTCGTAGCGGTACACAGTGCCGAACTCGGCGTAGCGCACGGGCAGGTCGCGGTAGCTGCGGGGCTCGGTTTTGTAGATTTCGCAGTGGTGCGGGCAGTTCATCGGCTTGAGGAAAAATTCCTCGCCGGGGTTGGGCGTGCGGATGGGCTGGAAGGAGTCGGCCCCGTATTTCTCGTAGTGTCCGCTGGTAACGTACAGCTCCTTAGCACCAATATGGGGCGTGACGACGGGCAAGTAGCCGGCCTTAATCTGGGCTTTGCGGAGGAACTGCTCGAGGCGTTCGCGCAGGGCCGTACCCTTGGGCAGCCACAGCGGCAGCCCCGCCCCTACCCGCTCGCTAAAGGCAAACAGCTTCAACTCTTTGCCCAGCTTGCGGTGGTCGCGACGCTTGGCTTCTTCGAGGCGTTCGAGGTACTCGGCCAACTCCTTGGCCTTGGGGAAGGTGATGCCGTAGAGGCGGGTGAGCTGCTTGTTTTTTTCGTCGCCGCGCCAGAACGCGCCGGCCACGTTCATCAGCTTGGCGGCCTTGATGGTGCCGGTGTCGGGGATGTGCGGCCCCCGGCAGAGGTCGGTGAAATTGCCCTGGGTATAAAAGGTAATCTGGCCGTCTTCGAGGTTTTCGAGCAGCTCCAGCTTGTAGGGGTCCTGCTTTTCGGTGAAGTAGGCAATGGCCTCGGCCTTGGGCACTTCACGGCGAATGTACTGGCTTTTGGCTTTGGCCAACTCCAGCATTTTCTTCTCTATCTCGGGGAAGTCGTTGCTTGAGATGCTGCGGCCTTCGCCCAAATCGACGTCGTAGTAAAAGCCGTTTTCGATGGCCGGGCCGATGGCGAGCTTCACGCCGGGGTACATCACTTCGAGGGCTTCGGCCATGAGGTGGGCCGAGGAGTGCCAGTAGGTGGCCTTGCCCAGCGGGTCGTTCCAGGTGAGGATGGATACGCTGGCCCCGTCGGGCAGGGCGCGGGTGAGGTCGCGCACTTCGCCGTTCACATTCACGGCCAGGGCGTTGCGGGCCAGCCCCTCGGAGATGGAAGCGGCCAGGTCGTAGCCGGTGGCGTGGTCGGGCAGTTGGCGCAGAGAGCCGTCGGGGAGAGTAATTTGGGGCATAATGGGGGTGTTCGGGCGGCGTTAGCCCACAAAGAAACGGCACCCTTGCGGAATTAGCCCAGGAACAGGCTTCCGCAGCGAACGAAACAGGGCTTATTTGCCGCCGGGCGCCCAGGACTGTTCAGCGCCTACGGCGGGCAACCACCCTCGCCCCTACGTGCCGCTGGGGCGGGTGAGGGTGATGGGCTGTATGGGGGCCATTGGCCGGGGGCGCGGCGGGGCCACGGGCCGCCGGAAATATGAGCGCGGCAGCGTGCGCAAGCTATCGGGCAGGGTAAGCTGGTAGCGTTCGTTGAGCTTCCAGACCTTGAACGTCCAGTGGTGGTTGCCAGGGTTTTCCTGCACCAGCAAGCGGTACTGGGCCAGGGCTTCGGGCAGGCGGGCCTGGGCCTCGTAGGTTTCGGCGAGGAGGGCACGGGCCTGGGGCAGGCGGGGGTTTTGGCGCAGGGCGCGGAGCAGGTGGGGCACTGCGGCGGGCGGGCGCTGGCCGCGGGCGGTGAGGGCCAGGGCTAGGCGGTAATCGGCGCGATAAACGGCGGTGTCGAGGGCCAGGGCGCGGCGGTAGTACCAAAGGGCCGAGTCGGGCCGACCGAGGAGTTCCAGCTGGCGGCCGTAATCGTAGTGCAACAGGCCGGAGGCGGTGTCGGCCCGCAGGCCCAAGGCGGCGTAGCGGGCGGCTTCTTCGGGCACGCGCCAGGCATTCAACAGGAAAGCCAGCTGGTGCAAAATTTCGGGCTGGTGGGGCTCGCGGCTCAGGGCATCCTGCAAGTACTGGACGCCGGTGGAGGTGTCGCCCACGGCAGCGTAGGCCAGGCCTTCGTAAAACAAGGCGGCGGGCTGGTCAGGGTCGAGGCGCAAGGTGCGGTCGAGGTTGGTGAGGGCGGCGGGGTAGTTGCGGGCGGCGAGGTGGGTTTCGCCCACCAGCAGGGGCAGCTCGGGGCCACCAAAGCCGTGGGTAGCCGCGGCGGCAGCGGCGGTCAGGGCTTCGGGCAAGCGGCCCAACGCACGGAGGGCGCGGGCTTCAAGGAAGTAGAGACGACCGTCGGCATCGTCGATTTCGAGCGCGCGGGTGAGGTCGCGCAGGGCGGGTGTGGCCTGGCCGGCGGCTAGGCGCAGGGTGGCGCGGCGGGCCAGCAAGGCGGTGTTCTGGGGCTGGCGCCGGATGGCCCCGTCGAGTTCATCGGCCTGCACGCGGGGGCCGGTTTGCACGGTGCGCAGGTTCACGAGGGTGTCGGGCACGTCATCGGCACTGGGCTCGCAGGCGGCCAAGGCCAGCCACAACAGCAGGCTCAGCGGCCGAATAGCGGCCCGCCAGCTGCGGTGCTTCAGCGGGCCAGACAAAAGAAGAAACTGCTTCACGAAGCCCAAAATTACGGTTGCTGGCCCGCCCCCGCGCCGGGCTGGCCCAGGCCATCGGCCGCGCCGGGGGCTACGCGCAGGGTGTGGTGCAGGCGGCGCTCGCGGCGGGCGGCAGCGCGGAGCAGCGGGGGCAGCATTTGACGGCACAACCGGCTGACGATTAAGTCTTCGCTGGTGATAGGAACGATGCCCGCCGCTGCTTCCAACTCGGCAATGGCGCGACGCCGACGGCCCTGGTAACGGTACATTCGGGCCAGGTCGTAGCGAAACTGCAGGCGGTCGGGGGCCAGGTCGCGGGCACGTTCGAGGCTATTCATGGCCTCCATGCTGGTAGCGGCGGGAGTGGCCCCAAAAAAGAGTTGGCTGGCCAGCCGTTCCACGACGGTGTAGTGCGCCAACCGGTACTGCCAGCGGCCCAGCAGCTGCCAGGCTTCGGGCAAGTCCGGGCGCTTTTCGGTGGCCAGAAACACATGGGAGCGCAACGCACGGTAGGCGGCCAGGCGGCCCTTGGCGTGGCGCAGCGTAGCTTGACTGAACAAGGCCAGGGCGGCGGCATAGTTGGCTTCGCCGCCTTCGGGGCGCAGGACCAGGGCGCGGTTGGCGTAGTCGGTGGCGGCGTCGTAATAGGCTTGCTTGCGGGTTTCGTCGGTGTAGCGCTGGCCAATTTTGATGCTCAGCACAGCTGCCTGGCACAAAGCCAGGTAGTGCAACGGCCGGGTTTTGAGCACCGCCTGGTAGTGGCCCAGGGCTTCGGAATCCTGAAACCGGGCCGCAAAAGCCGCCGCCCGAAACAGGTGCTGCTGCACGGCGGGCGGGTCGTCGGCAGCAGAAACTGGGGCAGCGGCGGGATTGGGCGTGCGCTCCGGCCCCTGGGCCAGGGCAGGCGCAGCGGCAAAGCAAAGCCAACAACACAGCAACAGCAGGCGCATGGGGGTTAGTGTGGAGTTTCGCGGTACACGTCTAAAACAAGCCCAGCTGCGCCTTGGGACGCTTGTTGAGCACCTCCTGGGCCTGGGCCACCTCGGCGGGCGTCACCCCAACCGGGGCATTGGCGTCGGCGGGCGGCACCGGCGCATCGGCGGGGGCGGCGCTGCGCTTTTTGGGGGCTTCGCGGCGCTGGGGCTCGGGGCCTTCGTCGGTGAGCAAGCTCAGGCTGTGTACTTTGTAGTAGTTGAGCTTGTTGCCCTGGGCCTTCCAGCCTTTCACGTCGATGAAATCGGCGAGCTTGATGGTTTCAGTTTCGCGGTCGGCTTTTTTGTCGCGCTGAAACTTCACTTCCACCACCGGCTCGGCGAAGGCCGACACGGCCAGCATTTTGGAGCCTTTGGTTTCCGAAATGAAGGTAAAGCGCTTGGCAATGGTGAGGGTTTCGATTTTGAAGCGCTTGATGTAGTGCACCTTGGTTTCGCCCTCGGCGTACGCCGCGCTCAGCACCAAATCGGGCTCGAACTTGCGGAGCAGCACAATGTTGGGCACGTCGAAATGAATGGCCAAATCGGGCGGCGTCAGCTCGTACGAGCCGTCCTTGAACACCAGCAAAATTGTATTGTCAGTATCAAAAGTGCCCAGGTAGCGGCCGTGCCCGGCGTGGTTGAGGCGGCCCACCACGGCGTCAAAAAATACCTCGCGCCCGCCCAACGTGCTATCGCCCACAGCCTTTTGGGTGATTTTCTTGATGGGCTGCTTCGTCACGATGTTGCCCATCGAGCCCTTGCCCTTGATGCCCAAATCAGCAAAATCGAAGTCGAACTGCTTAACGCGCGCCGGGGCCTTGTCGGTGAGCTGAATGCTGACGATTTCGCTTTCCGAATTCGGGTTCACCGTCAGGTACAGGGTTTTGGTGCCCTTGGTGCCCTTGGTGAGGTCGTAGGTTTTGTCGCGGGTGATGCCCGACACCAAAAAGCGCTTGGCGAAGGAAATACCCGACGCACCGTCCAAATACACCAGGTTGTACACCAGCCGGTCGTCGTTTTTATTGTACACCCCCACGTGCAGCACGTCCTTGCCAACAAAGGTTTTTTCGGCAATGCGCGTCACCGTAAACGTGCCGTCGCGCTTGATGGCGATGATGTCGTCGAGGTCGGAGCAGTCGGTGATAAATTCAGCCTTCTCATCTTTTTTCAAGCCAAAGCCCACGAAGCCATCGGCGCGGTTTACGTAGAGCTTTTGATTGGCCACGGCCACTTTTTGGGCTGTCACCACATCGAAAGTGCGGAGCTGGGTTTTGCGCTCGCGGCCCGCGCCGTATTTCTTCAGCAAGCCCTCGAAATAATTGATGGCGTAGCGCGTGAGGTTGGCCAGGTGGTCGGCTACTTCGGCTAATTCATCGGTTGTTTTCTGCAAATATTCGTCGGCTTTAAATCCGTCAAATTTAGAAATGCGCTTGATGCGAATTTCGGTCAGGCGGGTTAGGTCATCCTCCGTAATGGGGCGGCGTAATTCAATCCGAGTATCACCCACCTTTGCATTTTCGCCGCTGATGCGCACAAATTTTTTCAAGCCCTTGTCAATCGTTTCAAGGATTTCGGACCAGGTTTCGCACTCCTCAATTTTGCGGTAAATGCGGTTTTCGATAAATATCTTTTCGAGCGAAGCGTTGTGCCACTTCTCCCATAATTCCTCCTGCCGAATTTCCAATTCGCGCTCCAGCAGGCGCACGGTAGCTTTGGTAGACTGCCGCAGTACGTCCTCGACGCCCACAAAACGCGGCTTATCGGCAATAATAACGCAGGTGTTGGGCGAAATACTTATTTCGCAATCGGTGAAGGCGTACAGCGCGTCCATCGTTAAGTCGGGGCTGATGCCGGGCGGCAGCTGCACCTGAATTTCGACTTCGGCGGCGGTATTGTCCACCACTTTTTTAATTTTAATCTTATTGGCTTCACTCGCTTTTACGATGCTTTCCATCAGCGCCGTGGTGGTGGAGCCGTAGGGGATATCGCGAATAATAAGCAACGTCTTATCAACCTTTTCGATGGTGGCGCGAAGGCGAATTTTGGCCCCGCGCATCCCCGAATTATAATTGGTGATATCGCAGAGGCCGCCGGTCGGGAAATCCGGAAAAAGCTGCACCTCCTTGCCCTTAAGCACCGCGATGCTGGCCTGGCACAGCTCCCGAAAATTGTGGGGCATAATTTTCGTGCTCAGGCCCACGGCAATGCCCTCGACGCCCTGGGCCAGCAGCAGCGGAAACTTGACGGGCAGGGCCACGGGCTCACGTTTGCGGCCGTCGTAGCTAAGCTGCCACTCGGTGGTGTCGGGGTTGAACACCACGTCGAGCGCGAATTTGCTGAGGCGCGCCTCAATGTAGCGGGCGGCGGCGGCCGAGTCGCCGGTGCGCACGTCGCCCCAGTTGCCCTGGGTTTCGATGAGTAAGTCCTTCTGGCCCAGGTTCACCATCGCGTCGCCGATGGAGGCGTCGCCGTGGGGGTGGTACTGCATGGTTTGGCC
>JANXUO010000563.1 GCA_025356245.1 Hymenobacter sp. | reverse complement strand
GGCCGGTGGGCGTGGCGCTCGTGCACAAACACCCCCGACGTGCCGCCCGGCCCCGAGTTGAGGTACTTGTAGGTGCACCAGCAGGCAAAGTCCACGTTCCAGTCGTGCAGGTGCAGCACCAGGTAGCCGGCGGCGTGGGCTAGGTCGAAGCCCACGGCCGCACCCACCGCGTGCCCGGCCCGCGTAATGGCGGCCATGTCGAAGGCCTGCCCGGTGTAGTAGTTCACGCCGCCTAGTAGCACCACGGCCAGGGCATCGCCCAGCTCGGCAATTTTGGCTTCGATGTCGGTCGTGCGCAGCGTGTGCTCGCCGGGCCGGGGCAGCAGCTCCACAATGGCCAGGGCGGGGTCGAGGCCGTGCAGGCGCGCCTGGCTTTCGAGAGCGTACTGGTCCGAC
This sequence comes from Hymenobacter sp., assembly GCA_025356245.1. Lineage (GTDB taxonomy): Bacteria > Bacteroidota > Bacteroidia > Cytophagales > Hymenobacteraceae > Hymenobacter. The sequence continues at coordinate 14,873 of JANXUO010000563.1, read as the reverse complement.
GGGAAGGCCCCGCCCTCCATCAAAATAACAAAGCGCGTGGCCGTGGGCCGGTAAAAGCTCACCAGCAGCAGGTGCAGGTTAACGGTGAGGTTGTTCATCACCACCACTTCCAGCGGCGACGCGCCCACCAGGCGGGCGGTGCTGGCGGCCAGGGTTTCGTGGTAGTGCAGCCAGGGCGACACGCCGTGGAAGTGGCCCTCCACGCCCAGCCGCTGCCAGTCGGCAAACTCCTGCTCCACGGCAGCGCGGGCGGCCCTGGGCATCAGCCCCAGCGAGTTGCCGCAGAAGTAGGCGCAGGGCTGCCCGTCGGGGCCGGGCGGAATATGAAACTCGTGGCGGAACGCGGCCAGCGGGTCGGCCGCATCGAGGGTGGCGGCGGGGATAAAATCAGGCATGATGGTAGCAATCGGGCATTATTCCCAGCGGGTAAGGCCAGCGGCCGAAGCCCGGATAACGGGGTCGTTGGTGAGGAGCGGCAAGCTGCGCTGCCAGGCAGTAGCGGCAATAAGGCGGTCGTGCAGCTCCGGGATGTCGATGATTTGAAAGGCCCGCTGTACCACCAAGTCATCCAGGGCCAAAATTACCAGGCCCAGCGCCGAAGCCTGGCTCAGTAGCGCATCAACCGATAAGGCAATCCGTTTCTTCTCGAACAAATAACCTACTTCGGCCAACGTCATGGCCGATACGCCAACCTGAAACTCTCCGCGCCCCGCCGCCGCAAAAATGACTTGTGCCGCTTTGGGCAGCCGCCGGTTTTCGCAGTGCAGCACCACGGCCATTGTATCGGCTACGTAGCGAATGCTCACGAACTTGGGGAGGAAGGGGCGGCGGCTTCGGCATCGTTCTGGCGCGGGAAGCGCTGGTCAAAATCAGCAAATTCTTCCTCCAGGTGCTGCCACTCGTGTAGTTGGCCCAACTGCAGGGCGGTGTGCAGTACGTCGGCCGGTGCCTGCGGCAAGCGCCGGAGCCGCAGGAACTGCACATAATCGAGCACTTCCTGGAGTAAGTCGGCGGGCAGGTCGGCCGTGTAGCGGGCCAAAAGCTGGCGGGTGGTGGCGGCAGGTGACATGGCAGCGAAGGTACGGACAAGGGCCCAGTGGGGGTTGGAGGTTACAACGCCAGCGGCCGGCCCAAAGTTGATGCACCGGCCACCGGCCCAAACTGCGCCCGCGCCAGGCCCAGCCAGTCGAGGGCGTTCTGGCCCAGCATTTGGGCCTTCAGGTCGTCGCCGAAGGGCATGGAGCGGATGAGCTCGGCGGGCGTCAGCTCGCCCAGGGGAAAGGGGTAGTCGGTGCCGAGCACAATCTTGTCGGCCCCGAGGGTTTTGACCAGGTATTCGAGCTGCAAAGGGTCGTGCACCAGCGAATCGACCCAGAACTTGCCCAGGTAGCGGCGCGGGTTGTGGGGGTTGTCCACGGCGCAGAGGTCGGGCCGCACGTGCCAGCCGTGCTCGATGCGGCCAATGGTGCTGGCAAACGTGCCCCCGCCGTGGGCCACGGCCACGCGCAGGGCCGGCAGGCGCTCGAGCACCCCGCCAAACACCAGCGAACACAGCGCCAGGGTGCTTTCGGCGGGCATCCCCACCAACCAGGGCAGCCAGTACTTGGGCATCTTCTGCTGGCCCATCATGTCCCATGGGTGCACAAACACGCACATACCGAGCGCGGCCGCGGCCTCAAACACCGGGAACAGCTCCGGCGCATCGAGGTTCCAGTCGTTGATGTGGGAGCCGATTTGCACGCCCGCCAGCCCGATGCTTTTGCAGCGTTCCAGCTCGCGGATGGCCAGCGCGGGGGCTTGCATGGGCAGGGTGCCCAGGCCCACGAAGCGCGTGGGGTAGCGGGCCACCACGTCGGCAAGGTGGTCGTTGAGGAGCTGGCTCAGGTCGAGGCAGTCGGCGGGCTTGGCCCAGTAGCTGAACATGACCGGCACCGTGCTCAGCACCTGCACCTGCACCTGGTGCGGGGCGTATTCGCGCAGGCGCACGGCGGGGTCCCAGCAGTTGTCCTGCACCTCCCGGAAAAACTTGTCGTCCTGCATCATCCGGGCACAACAGGGCTTGTGGTGTTCGAGCCGCACAAAGCCGCCGTAGCCGTAGCGCTGCTGCAAATCGGGCCAGTGCTTGGGCAGGATGTGGGTGTGGATGTCGATGGCCAGCATTCTTTTAAGCTTTTAGCTGCTAGCTGATGGCTGTTAGCTTTTTGTTGTCAACGGTTAAAAAAGCTAACGGCTAACGGCTAGCAGCTAAAAGCTATTTGGAAGGGGCTTCCATGTAGGTGCCGCACTGCTTGCAGGTGCGCAGGTCGTCGTTGGCCCAGAAGGCGTCCATGATGGGCGGGAGCTGGGTCACGATGTCGGTAATTTCGGCGAAGGTTTCGTGCAGCTTGTGGCCGCAGTTTTCGCAGTACCACTGAAAGCCGTCGAGCTCGCCGTCCGTGCGGTAGCGCTCCAGCACCAGGCCCACGGTGCCCGCCGGGCGTCGCGGCGAATGCGGCACGTGGGGCGGCAGCAGGAACATCTCGCCGGGGCCGATGGTGATGTCCACCGGCTGCCCGTCCTCGATGATTTTGACGGTCATCGTGCCTTCAATCTGCCAGAACAGCTCCTCGCCGGCGTCCACGTGGTAGTCTTTGCGGGCGTTGGGGCCGCCCACCACCATCACGATAAAATCTTTGTTGTCTTTGAACACCTGCTGGTTGCCCACCGGAGGTTTGAGCAGGTGACGGTGTTCGTCAATCCAAGCCTGGATGTTGAAAGGGCGGCGAATGGTGGACATGGATTGGAGGATTTTTGGTTTTCGGCGTTGGGTATTAGGTATTATGTTTTTGGTGTTCGGATTTTGGTGTTGGGTATTAGGTATTAGGTTTTTGGTGTTGGGTATTAAAGATTAAAAGCAGGACGGGCAAAGGTCGTGTTTTCAATACCCAAACACCTAACACCTAACACCAAATACCTAATACCCAAACCCCAAAACCCCAAAACCCATTCTGCGTTGCCAACTCGGTCGGTATTCCTACGCCGCCAGCTCGGGCGGGTAGGCGATGAAATAGTAGTTCAGGTTTTTCTCGAACTGCTCCACCAGCTCAGCGCGGCCGAAGGCGGGCTTGCCGGCCAGCCAGCGGGCCATGGTCGAGATGGCCAGGTTGGGTTCGGGGGCCGTGAGCAGGTCGAACACCTGCTCGGGGCGGGTGCCGTAGTAGTCGGAGCCGCCCAGGCCGTGCTCGAACACGATGACCGGCCGGTTGGCCCGGATGAGGCCCATGGCGCCCTGCAACACCTGCAGCTCGCCGCCCTCCACGTCAATTTTGATGAGGTCGATTTGGGTGCCGGCGGGCAGCAGGTCGTCGAGGCGCTCCTTGCGCACGGTGATGAGCGTGTCTTCCTCGTGGGCGCGGTCGTAGCGGCGCTTCACGAAGCCGCTGTACGCCGGGTTGCTCGTCACGTAGTTGAACGACGACTCGCCCGAAACGTCGCTCAGGCCCAGCTGGTAGAAATGGCAGTTGGGCCGGTTGGCGAAGCTAGCCACCAGGTTGTCGTAGAGCACCGGAATGGGCTCGAAGCCGTAGTGCTGACCCTGCGGCGCCTGTTGCAGCATCAGCGCCAGCACTTCGCCCTTGTGGCAGCCCACGTCCACGCAGCTGGCGGTGGGGTGCAGCACCCGGCGCAGCACCCGGTTGGTGTCGCGGTCGTACTGCTGGTTTTTGGTGAAGGCGATGGGCAGGCGCTTGATGAGCTTTTTGAGCAGTTCTTTCATGCAGAGGCGGCCCAAGGGCCGAGGCGCTGGCGGGGCCAGCAAGTCGCTAATAATTGCTAAAACAGTCAGCAAATATACCGGTTGCCAGCCGCAGGCCGGCCCGCCGCGCCGCGCCGCCTACTTTTGACGCCATGAACCTCGACCTTCAACCCTACCGCGCCCTGGTGGGCGGCAGCACCCAGGGCATCGGCCGCGCCGTGGCCGAGCTGCTGGCCCGGCGCGGTTGTGCCCTCACGCTGCTGGCCCGCAACGAAGCCGCCCTGCAAACCACCGTGGCTGCCCTGCCCACCCCCGCCGGCCAGCGCCACGATTACCTGGTGGCCGATTTCGACCAGCCCGCCGCCGTGGCCGAAGCCGTGCAAGGCTACTTGCGGCAACACCCCAATGCCTTCCAGATTCTCGTCAACAACACCGGCGGCCCGCCCGGCGGGGCCCTGCTCGACGCCCCGGTGGCGGCCCTGCTGACGGCTTTCAACCAGCACGTGGTCTGCAACCACCTGCTGGCCCAGGCCCTGGTGCCGGGGATGCGGGCGGCCGGCTACGGGCGCATCGTCAACGTCGTCAGCACCTCGGTCAAGGTGCCGCTCATGGGCCTGGGCGTGAGCAACACCGTGCGCGGGGCCGTGGCCAGCTGGGCCAAAACCCTGGCCAACGAACTCGGCCCCGACCGCATTACGGTGAACAACGTGCTGCCCGGTGCCACCCTCACCCAGCGCCATTACTCGCTCATCGACAAAAAAACCGCCCAAACCGGCCAGTCGGCCGAAGCGGTGGAGGCCGCCATGCTAGCTACCATCCCCGCCCGCCGCTTCGGGCAGGCCGAGGAAGTGGCCGAGGCCGTGGTGTTTCTGGCCTCGCCCGCCGCGGGCTACATCAGCGGCACCAGCGTACCCGTGGACGGCGGGCGCACGGGCAGCTTGTAGGGGCAGACTGACTGCTGGGGTTTACTCGGACAAATCCAGCGCTCATGTCAATCGTCCGCCCTGGTGTTTCTTCGTTCACAAGCCCAGGCGTTGCCGGGCCTCGGCAAACGAAATCCGGGGCTGCCGGTCGGCTTCGGCGATGCGGTCGTTCAGTTCCTGGGCCGAAGCCGGTACGCGGGTATGCCAGGGTTCGGCGGAGCTGAAACGGATGACGGCCCGCCGCGAAAGCGCCTCCAGAATGGCCGCCACCATTTTCTCGTCGTCGGCCTGCAAAACATCGAGCAGGTAGGTTTTCATACCCGAAAGTACACCCAAAACCGCCGCAAGGTTCAGCCGCGGCGCAGTACGGCGGCGGCCTCCTTGGCGAAGTACGTGAGGATGGCGTCGGCCCCGGCGCGCTTGATGCTCAGCAGCACTTCGAGCATCGTGCGCTCGCCGTCGAGCCAGCCGTTTTGGGCGGCGGCTTTTACCATGGCGTACTCGCCGCTCACGTTGTAGGCCGTCACGGGCAAGTGGGTGTGGGCCTTCACGTCCATTATCACGTCGAGGTAGCTCAGGGCGGGTTTTACCATCACCATGTCGGCGCCTTCGGCTTCGTCGAGGGCCAGCTCGCGCAGGGCTTCGCGGCGGTTGGCGGGGTTCATCTGGTAGCTTTTCTTGTCGCCTTTTTTGGGGGCCGAGGCCAGCGCGTCGCGGAAGGGGCCGTAGAAGGCCGAGGCGTACTTGGCCGTGTAGCTCATGATGCTCACGTGCTGGAAGGCGTTGGCGTCGAGCACCCTGCGTATCCAGGCCACGCGGCCGTCCATCATGTCGCTCGGGCCGATGATGTCGGCCCCGGCGCGGGCCTGGGCCAGGGCCATCTGGCCCAGTATTTCGAGGGTGGCATCGTTGAGGATTTCGCCCGATTCGGCGTCCACCACCCCGTCGTGCCCGTCGGAGGAGTAGGGGTCCATCGCCACGTCGGTCATCAGCACCACGTCGGGGAACTGACGTTTGATGTCGGCCACCGTTTTTAGGTACAGTCCGTCCGGGTTGGCGCTCTCGCGGGCCAGCCGGTCTTTCAGCGCGTCGTTGATGTTGGGGAAGGGCGCAAACGCCTTCACGCCCAATTCTATGCATTGCCCGATTTCGTCAATAATCCGGTCGGCGGTGAAGCGCACAATGCCGGGCATGGACTTGATTTCCTCGGTCTTGTTCTGGCCTTCGGTGAGGAAAAGCGGGTAGATGAAATCGTGGGCGGTGAGGCGGGTTTCCTGCACCATGTCGCGGATGACTTGCGACTTGCGGTTGCGGCGGGGGCGGTGGGTGGGGAGCATAGAGAATATCGTTTAAAAAAAGACAACCGTTACGGGAGGTCGTGATTGGTAAGGTCCGCCCAAATCAAGTAGGCGTAGGAAAGAACGTAAGTGTCCAGAAAAAGCAGTAGCAACGCCGCACAAATCCCCAGCCAGCCGCCGTAAAGCGCCAGAAGTAGGCTGCCGACGATGATTCCCAACCCGACGAGCAACACCGTCGTGAAAAGTGCCCAAATTTTTGTTCGCGCTGTTGTCGAAACGGTATGGTACAGGCTACGTTGTGAGGTGTTTGCCAAGTGTCCAGCCGCAACGAAAAGACTCATCTGCATTACTTGGTGGCCTTTGCGTTTTGCTGGCCGCCTGCTTTTTCGGAGTTGCACTCCGAAAGTAGCCCTGTTGCGGAGTTGTACTCCGCCCGTCAGGCGGGCACCGTTCAGCGATTGGGGAGTACAACTCCCCGGCAAGCGGCTTTCGGAGTGCAACTCCGAAAGAGCCGAAGGGGCTGCTTTAACGGGCTGCTGCACCGAAACTGGCTGAAACTGAAACGCCACCCGCCCGCTCCGGCAGCCGCCCAGCAGCAACGCGAGCAACAGCAGCGGCCAGTAGTTGCGACGGGGGCGGTGGGTAAAACACATAGAAAAAATGGGGCCAGTTGGTCGATTTAAGCGCAAGGTTTCGCTGGGTTGAAAACGGGTTTTGCGAAAGATAAATCTTGGCGGCTCTATGGCAGCCTGTGACACAGTACGGTTAATCTGCCAACCCTTGGATGGTGAACAGCAGCCCGAGGCTGATGGCCAAGAGGGCAACGCCGGGAACCGACACCAGTGCCAGCGAAAGCCCAAATAGCGGCGACAACCCCAACGCTACCAGCAAAATGCCCAGGATGGAAAATACATTGAAGTGAAATGGCTCGCCCGCATCGTAGCCAATAGTGGCCATTATGCTGCCTATCAGCAAAAAGAGCCCAAGAAACACCCCAACAAAGCCCGTAAAAAACCGCCGATGCCGCCCAGGTAAGCACCCAATTTTACGCCCCCGATGCCCAGCAGTATGCCCGCTGTGAACACGGCCAGCCCGGTTAAAATATGCCGGTAGAAAGGGGGTTCGTCGGTGGTAGCTCGTGGCACTGGCTTGTGCCGCAGGCTGCTGGTAGCCCACTGCACAGTTGTTTGGGCAGTGCGTCGATTGGCAAAATGAGGTGCTGTGGTGCGCTGTCGGCCGGTCGGATTAGGTGCGGGTGCTTCGCTTTTTCGGCACCGTGCTTCGAGGGTGGCCTTTTTGCGGCGTTGCACTTCGCCCATCGGACGGGCACCGTTCAGCGATTGGGGAGTGCAACTCCCCGGCAGGCGGTTTTCGGAGTGTAACTCCGAAAGAGCGGAAAAAGCAGAAAGAGCGGAGCATGAAACCGGTTGAAATTGAAACGCCACCCGCTCCGCCCGGCACCCGGCCAGCAATGCAATCAACGCAATCAACAAACCGCGAACAAAGCCCATGTGAAATCTATCTTAAACCTACGCGAAACCTTGCGCTGCAAAGCTACCCCGCCAACAAACAGGGCACTGCCCACAAAGGTCAGCCGCCGGGCGCCTCACCCGAACGGGTCGAGCTTTGCCACCAGCACGGCCAGGGCCGCCAGCCCGGCCACCACGCCCCACACCAGCCCGCCGCCGCTCAGCAGCAGCCCCAGCAGGGCAATGGGCAGCACCACCAGCCCCAAGACGCCCAGCACGGTGGTGCCCAAGCCAACTTCGGCCGGGGCCTGGGGCTTGGGTTGCCGGTGCCGGGCGGCGGGCGGGAGGCGGGCCAGCGGGGCCGGCTGCCAGGCCGCCAGCCCGCGTGCCAGGCGGTGTGTCAAATGCGAGGCTTGGATTTTGGATTGGGCTGCAACCGGTTGGTTGGTAGATGATTTTGCGAACGGCGTGGCTGCCGTGGGCGCAATTTCTGTAGCGGCTGGTCCGGCTGGGGCGACGGAGTTTTCGAGGGCCACGGCGCGGGGTGCGGGCCGAAACGAGAAGCCGGAGCGGCTGCTTTGGCAGCCGGCGAGGAGGCTGGCGGCGGCCAGCAGCGGCAGGAGTCGGGAAAAAAGCATGGGTAGAATGGTTGGGAGCAGTGCGTCTCTACGTTGGTTTGTCGTTGGCCGCCTACGTTTTTGGGGGCCAGCCGGGCCGGTGTTGCCGCTAACCGGGCTGGCTGCGCGCTCACAACCGGACCGGGCGCGGGGGGGGGCGCTCGCCGCAAGGTAGCTAGCCGAGCATTCCGATGCCCGCGACAATCAGGCCCGCGGCCAGCAGCAGCAGGCCCAGGCCCGGCATTGCCAGCGGAAACGCCACCCCCAACACCGCCGCCAGTCCGCCGGCAGCCAGCAAAATGCCCAACAGGGTTATCGCGTTGAAGTGAGCTCTTGCGCCGGTGTCGTTGAAGACGAACGCAGTTAGGCCGAACAACACCACGACGAGGCCCAGCACAGCCGAAAGTGCGATAGCCGCAACGCCCAAAGCGCCGCCCAGCGAGGCCCCGAACAATGCCCCGCCGATGCCGAGCAGCAAGCCGCCAATGCCAAGCGTCAGGCCGCCGTTGTCAAACCCCGGCCCGGCTGTGTCGTTGCTGCGGCGTTTGCTGGTGAGGGCGGGTGCCGTGCTCCGCCGGGCAACGCTTTGCTGCGTGCGTTTCAGCCGCTGAGTTTTGACTGACCGGACGTTACGGGTTGCCCGGTGTAAGCTTGCGGGATGTAGGGCGCAATGCTGGCGAATTGCTTGATGGTCAAGCACGAATTTGTTCGCAGCCGCTGCTCGAGTTGGTTTAGCAGCCAAGGCACCCGGCGGCGCTACCGGCGCGGCTGCCGTCCGCGCAACGGGCCGGAACGGGAAAGCCGTTTGCCCGGCTCGGCAGCCGGTTAGCAGCCAGGCAGTCAGTAGCAAAAGCAAGGGTAGTGGGCGGAGCATAATCATGGGCCAAAGCTACGCCGTCAGCATTTCGGCCGCCTGCCAGCCCAGGCCCGCGCCCAAGGCCACGCCCATGCCGTTGCAGCGCACGGCGGCCAGCACGCCCGGGGCCGCCCAGTCCACCACCGGGGCCAGGGCGGGGCCGAAGCCCATCACCCCGCTCCAGCGGTAGGCTATGCGCGGCCGGTGGCCGGGCACGATGACCTCGTGCAGGAGCGTTTCGAGGTACTGCTGCACCGGTGCAGTGAGGCCCGACGCGGTGGTGGCTTCGGCCTGAAAATCGAGGTTGCGCCCCCCGCCCAGCAGGATGCGGTGGTCGGGTAGCTGTCGGAAGTAAGCGTAGCCTTTGTCGTAGTGAAATGTGCCGGGTAGCTGCACCTCGGGCAGCGGCTCGGTTACGAGCACCTGACCCCGGCCGGGCGTCACGTTCAGGGCCGGGTACAGCTCGTTGGCGAAGGCATTGGTGGCCAGCAGCACCTGCTGGGCGGGCAGGGAAACGCCGTTGGCAAGGGTCAACACAACCGGCCCGCCCGGGGCCGACGGCACCACTGCCATCACCGCGCAGTTGGTGAGCACCGGCACATCGGCGGCCCATACTCGGCCCAGCAGCGCCCGCATCATGCGGCCCGCGTCGAGGCTGCCCTCGCACGCGTTTTTCAGGAGCACCCGCACGCCTCCAAAGCCGAAGTGCCCAGCCATTGCAGTGGCATCCGAAAAAGTATTGCGGTGCCCCACCACCGTTTGCAGCAGGTCGTTGTAATGGCCAATGCGCCCCAAACACGCCGCTGCCAACTCCGCCTCATCGTCCCGAAACAGCTCGTAACCGCCCACCGGCCGGTAGTCCAGCGCCGCATCGCCCAGCAGTTCCCGCAGCCGCCGCAGCCCGGCGTAGCGAGCCGCTACCACCGCCTGCAAGTCGCCCCGCTGTTCCTGCTCCATCAGCTCCGAAATCGACCCGAAGCAGGCAAACCCGGCGTTTTTGGTAGATGCTCCACTCGGCAAGTCGCCCCGTTCCAGCACCACGATGCGCCACGTCGGCCGGCGCGCTTTTAAATAAAGAGCGGCCGTTAGCCCCACCAGCCCGGCTCCAATAATGGCCACATCGGCAGGGCCGAAAAACGACTGCTGTTCCCAGTAGGAGACGTTGAAGGGGCTTGGCATGGCACACGATGCAGCAACCGGCGCTTCACCGGGGCCGGGCTTTCGCCACCAAGCATCCGGTGCCGCCGCGAAGGCGGGGCGAAAGTACGAACGGGCTATGTTGCCAGCCGCCGGGTGGCCCCCGGCACGGCGCAGTAGCTGGCGCAGCTGAAGACTACGGCCCTGCGCTGCCGCCGGGCGTACTAAAACGGAAATCAGCCAACAGGTGCCAATTGCCCCGGCAAGGTGCCGGCAACCGCACGGGCCGGGGCCGCTGCCTGCGCTCGGGCGGCCCGCACCAAGAGCCAGACCGGCAGCGCCCAGAGGATGAGTTCGGCGGGGCCCAGGGGTCGTCGCGCATCAACGCCTCGATGAGCGGAGCCGAGAAGCCGGTTTTCCAGAGCGGACGCTGAAAGTGGGGGACGAAATGCGTGGCCGTGATGTAGGCAATCCAACCAAAACAAGCCGTTTCGAGGGCCACGACCCACAACGGCACCCCGGGCGGCCGGACCAGCAAAAGCGGCAGCAGCGCCAGCAGCGGAACGTAGCTGGGCACGATGAAAACCGAAAAAAACAGCTGCTGCGAGGCCGTGCGAAACGCCAGCCAGTCGGCCGGCCCCACGGCCAGCCAGGCCGGGTGGTACACCTGCCCTGGCACGCACACCGTGCCCATGCCGTAAAACCCAAACGCCACCAACGCAATGAGCAGCCAGCGGGCCAGCAGGCGCACCCCGCGCAGCCAGGTATTGAGCAGGGCCAGGGCCAGCACGGCGTGCAGCCCCGCCAGCAGCAGCACCGCGCCAGTCAGCAGCCGCAAGTGCCGCATGGTTTCGGTTGTAGCGCCGGTGAGGGCCAGCCGGTGGTAAATGGGCACCAGCAGCAGCATTCCGCCCCCCGACACCGCGGCTAGCCCTAGCGCGGCCCCGCCCGCCCAACGCGGCCACCACGCCGGCCCCACCCGGCCCAGTGCCCCGGCGGCCAGCACCAGCAACCCCGCCGGCAGGTAGCAAAACGGCACCATGCAGGCGTTGAAAACAGCCATAAATTCGGGCAAGTGCTGGCGCAATTGCGGCCACCCCGGATAGCCAATGCAGTACGTGAGCACCACAGTGCCAAAATGGTAAAAGCACAGCAAAAAATAAAGCGCCGTCAGCCACGCGGCGAGGGGTGTTTGGCGGGTTGGGGAAGCGGTGCTGGCGTCCATTTGGGGAGAGGGCTTGACGTAAAGATTTCGGGCGGTGGCGGGTCGCTGTCAGCTCGCGGTGTTGGCCCTCAGCGCCGCCCGGCGCTGGTTGAGGCCGGGCAGCAGGTAGGGCGCGGTACTGAGCATGAAAAACATGATGGCCGCGCCCAGCCCGCGCTTGCCAAAGTTTTGGGTGGTGCGGGCGCGCAGGGCCTCCAGGGCGGGCAGCTCGGCGGGCGTGAGGTGGGCCACGCTGTGGGTGCGAAAAAACTGGTTGATGGGCAGTTGGGCCTTCAGGGTAAATGAGATGTCGGCGGCCAGCAGTCCCAAGCTGATGAGCATCATCCAGACGATGGGGCTTTGCCGCCAGGTGTTGGCAAAAATGCCCAGATTGAGCAGAATGACCACGAACCAGAGCGGCATGAACACCGACATGCGCCGGCCCATGTAGCCGTCCACGATTTGCCAGTAGGTGGCGTAGGTTTGGCTATCGAAGTGCTGGTCGAAGGGGCAAAACAGGTGGAACACGCCCAGCCCCACGTAGGTCGTGGTGAAGAGAATAAGGACGTAGAGGGCGACAGTGCGGACGATGGCCATGATTTGGGTGGTTGGTTTTTGGGCGAGTAGGCTCAGCCCACCCGTTCAGCCACCCGGACTTCCTGGCGGCGGGCGGCAACTCGCAGAAACAGCCAGGCCATTAGAAAATCCATCGCCAGAATCACGCTGCCGCGCAACAGAAAATTATTGCGCAGCAACTCTTCGATGAGCGGCCGCGAAAACCCCTTGTCCAGCTGCAGCTGCAGCTTGGGCACGAAGTAGGTGGCCGTGATGAAAAATATCCACGCATCGGCGGCCAGCGACAGCAGCACCAGGCCCTTCGGCAACCCCGCCGGCCGCCGCCAGATGAGCGGGATTTTGAGCAGCAGGGGCAGGAACCCCGGCACAAGAAACACGCCCGCGAAAACGGCCATACTGCCCGACAGACGGAAGGGCAGCCAGTCGGCCGGGCTGATGGCAGGCCAGAGGAAGTAGTCCACGTTGCCGTCTATGTCGCCGGTGCCGGCGGAGTAAAACAGCAGCGCAAACACGACGATGAACAGCCAGCGGCCCACCGGCCGGGCCTCGCGCAGGTACTGGTTCATCAGCCCCAAAGCCAGCAGCGCGGCCCCGGCGGCGGGCAGCACTTGCAACCCCAGGCCCCACGGCAACAGGCGGGTCTCGATGGCCGCCGTAAAGCCCGTGGCGGGCAGCTCCGCAAATACGGTGGCCGCAATGCCAAACGTGGCCGCTACCGACACCAAACACAGCCCCGCCGACACCGCCAGCCACCGCTTCGGCAAGCCCGCCGGGGCCTGCCGCCACAGCGCCAGCCCCGCCACCACCAGCAGCCCCGCCGGCACGTACACGAACGGCACCATGCGACGGTTGAAAATCTCGAACACCGGCCCGACGTGTTCGTGTAGCATCCGAAAGCCGGGATAATTGAAAAAATGCAGCATCAGCACCGCGCCGCAGTGGTGGAAGCAGAGGACGAGGTAGGCCAGCAGCAGCCAGGGCGCTTTGGGAGCGGGGTTGGAATCGGGGCTCATGGGGTTACAGGGTTGGTGCTACGGCTTGGAATGCCACCAGGCGGGGCTTCCGCATCAAAATCCCGCGCCGTGCTTCGGGGTGCTAAAACGCAGGGTTTCGCAGTAATCACGCGGAACGACACCGCGAAACATCGCGCTTCAACACCCCGAAACACGGCGCAGAACTGTGCCCGCCGATGTGAGGCGGAGGCCCTGCTGAAGCAGGGTCTTGGGGTGCTCCTTCGGTTGGCTCAGTCATTACCTGGCTGCTCCTACTCTACCATCAGGCGCTGGGCGCGGCCCGCGCCGCGCAGCACGTACGGGCCCGTCGGCAGCCCGTGCAGGTCAAGCAGCGCGTCAGTCGCGCCCCTCGTCGGAGTAGCAAAGTGGCGCACCACGCGGCCCAAATTATCCAGCAGCACCAGCGGTCCAACTTCGGCCCCGGCGGGCAGGCACACGGTGGCCGTGCCGTGGGCCGGGTTGGGCCAGAGGCTCAGGGCCGGGCGGGCGGCGGCCGGGCCGGGCCGGGCGGCCAGCAGGGTGTTGTCGAGCCAAGTGACCATGAAGGGGTGGGTATTGCCGGGCACGGTCTGGACCTGGTTGCCGAAGGTGGCGACGGTCGTGGGGGGCGTAGTCGTGTTGAGGAGGCCGGAGAGCGTCCCGAGCAGGTAGCCGCGCCCGGCGCCGAGCACTATCCCGCTGGCCACGTCCGAATTGATGGTGGCGTTGCCGTTCACGCCGCCGCCCTGCTGCGCCCAGGCCCACGCGCCGCTGGCCCCGGCATCGGTGCATTTGGCCAGATAAACGGCCGAGGCCTGGACCGTGGGCTGGCTGGGGTTGGTGAGCACCGTGGGGCCAAACGTGGCCGCCGGTCCCGCGAAGCTCCCGCCCACGTACACGCTGTTGCCGCTGGCGGCCAGGCCGCCCACCATGTCGCTCTTGGCGCTGCCCGCCGCCAGCCCCCACCGGAAGCTGCCGCTGCTGCCCACGTCGGTGAGCTTGGCGACGAACAAATCGAGGTCGCCGCCCGCGAAGGGCAAAGTGGGCAGGCTGCTGCCCCCGAAGGTGGCATCGCCAAAGTAGCGGCCGGCGATGTAAACGCTGGTGCCGCTCAAGGCCAGGGCACTGGGTTGCACATTGGACAAGGCTGTGTTGCCGGCCCGCGTCACCCAGTCGAAGGTGCCCGCCGGGCCATTATCGGTGAGCCGGGCCACAAACGCATTGGGGTTGAACGCGCCGATGCCCGGGGCACTGACCCCGCCGAAGGTGGCGGTCGGGCTGTTGGTGAAGCCCGTCAGGTAAACCGTGTTGCCGCGCACGGCCACCGCCGTGGCCTGGTCGTTGTAAAGCCCGCCCGCCGCTTGCGCCCAACTCACGCTACCGCTGGTGCCGGCATCAGTGAGCTTGGCCAGGTAGATTTCGCCGTTGCCCACGTTGCCGCTGTTGGTGAGCATCGTGCCGCCCACGGCAAAGGTAGCCCCCGTGAAATACCCCGCCGCGTACACCCCACCGCTACTCGCGCCAAGCGTGTGCAAGTCAAAGGCGGTAGCCGCTGCCGTTTGCGTGAAGCTCAGGCGGGTGGCCCAGCCAAAGCTGGCCGACGCGCCGGCATCGGTGATTTTCGCCACGAACGAGTTACTGGTGTAGTACGCCGACCCGCCGTTGGGCAGTACCGTGGTTCCGAAAGCCGCCGTGGCACCGCTGTACAAGCCGCCGATGTAGACGCTGTTGCCCTGCACGGCCAGGCTGCTGGGGCGGATGTACGAGTTGTCGAGGTCGGCGCTGCCCGGCCCGCCGCCGCAGCGCACCACCCACACGAAGCCGCTGGTCGGGTTCCACTTCGCTACGTAAATATCGGCCTGGGGCAGGTTGAAGCTCGTGCTGCCAAACGTGTTCGTGCCCCGCATCAGCCCCAGGAGGTAGACGCAGCCGCTGCCGTCCTGGGCCGGGGCCGAGGCGAGGATGGGGGCCGTGCCGGTGGCCGAGGACAGCGGCAGCGCGAGCTGGCTCCAGCCGGGGGCCTGGGCGCGGGCGCTGCCCAGGCCCGCCAGCAGGCTCAGCAACAGCA
>JANXUO010000118.1 GCA_025356245.1 Hymenobacter sp. | reverse complement strand
AAGCCGCGCAACCTGGTTGCGCGGCTTCTTTTTTGAAAACGTCGTCGGTGGGGTTCCGGCGGTGGCCTACTCCTTCGTGATGCGGCGGGTGCTCGTTTCGCCGCCGGCGTACTGCACGCGCAGCAGGTACACGCCCGCCGGCAGGGCGGCCACGTCGAGCGTGAGGGCAGCGGCCGCTACGGCCTGGGTGAGCACGGGGCGGCCCAGGGCATCGCGGAGCTGCACCTGCTGGGGGCGGGCGGCGGCATCCAGGGCCAGGTGTAGCTGCTGGTGGGCGGGCACGGGGTAGGCGGCGAAGGTCGGCCCCTGGTGGGGGGCGGTCACGGTCAGCACGTTGGGGTCGAGGTAGCGGGCCAGGCAGTGGCGGGTGACGGTGCCGGCCAGGGCAAAGCCTCCGGCCACGATGAAGGCCCCGTCGGGTTGGATGGTGAGGGTGTTGATTTGGTTCCGGGGCAGGTCGGTGGGGGCGAGGCTGGGGTCGGGCAGGCCGGTGGGCAACAGGCGCAGCAGCGACAAGGCAAAGGGCGGGGGGGTGGGCAAGGTGCCCGTGAGCAGCACCCGGCCGTTGGGTTGCAGCGTGAGCAGGCCCGCGTACACCACCGGGCTGCCGAAGGTGGGGTCGGGGGTGCCGTTGGGTTGCAGGCGTTCGAGGCGGGTGCTGATGGTGAAGTTGAGGGTGTCGAGGCTGGTGAAGGTGGCCAGCAGGCGGCCGTCGGGGTAGCGGGCCAGGGCGTCGGTGGCGGTGGGGCTGATGCGCGGCGACACCGGCCGCAGCACAAAGGCGGGGTCCGGGGAGCCGTCGGGCAGCAGGCGCACCAGGCCCACCGTGGGTCGCAGCTGGCCCGGCGGCACCGGCCCCGGCAGGCCGTAATTGCTGGTGCCCACCAGCACTTTGCCGTCGGGCTGCACCAGCAGGGCCAGGGGCGGCTCGGTGGCGGCGGTGGTGATGTACTGCCGGAAGCTGCCGTCGATGGCCCCGGTGGGGCTGAAGCGGGCAAAATTGACGCTGCGGCTGCTGCCCACGAAGCGCATTTCGCCGGCGGCCAGCACCTTGCCGTCGGGTTGCAGGGCCAGCAGGTTCAGGGCGCTGTCGTCGCCGGGGGCGGCGGGCCGCAGGGCGGGGCTGAGGGCAAAGCTGGGGTCGATGGCCCCGCTGGGCAGCAGGCGGGCCAGGGCGCGGCCGGGCTGCCCGGCCAGTTGCTCGAAGGCCCCGGCCACGAGCAGGTGGCCGTCGGGCTGCCGCAGCAGCGCGTACACCGGGGCCGTGGCGGCGGCCGCGGCGGTAAAGGCCGCGTCCAGGGTGCCGTTGGGCAGCAGGCGGGCCAGGTTGCGGACCGGGGTGCCGTTGAGCTCGCTAAACGAGCCGCCGATAACCAGCTTGCCGTCGGGTTGCAGGGCCGTGGCGTACACCACGCCCACGGCTTGCAGGGCCGGCGCGAAGCCCGGCACGAACGCGCCGGTGGCCCCGGCCAGGGTGCCCGCGCCGAGGGGGGCGTCGGTCACCGCCCCCAGGCGTTGGGCTTGGCCGGACACCACGATGTTGCCGGTGGGCAGCAGTTGCAGGGACGTGACGGGGGCCGAGCGGTCGTGGGCCGAGGGGTTCCAGGCGGGGTCGATGGCCCCGGAGGGCAGCAGGCGCAGCAGGGCGCTGGCAAAGTTGGTGGCCGAGCCGAAGAACAGCACCTTGCCGTCGGGCTGCACCAGCACGGTGGGCTGGCCCCGGTAGGGCAGGCCCGGCACCACGGCCAGGGGCGGGGCAAAGGCGGGGTCGAGCGCCCCGGCAGCGGTGAGGCGCACGAGGCGCAGGGAGCTGGTTTGGTAGAGCAGCGGCGGCCCGCCGAGGCTGGTGACGACGGCCCCGCCGCCGGGCACGGCCGCCACGCCGCCCAGCTCGGCCCCGTTGAGGAAGGTGGGGGCCACGAAGCTGGCATCGCGGGTGCCGTCGGGGTTGAGGCGGACCACGGTGAGGGCGCGGCGCTGGCCGCCCAAGCTGAAGCGGCCGGCCACCAGCAGCTTGCCGTCGGCTTGCAGGGCCAGGCGGGGCATGAAAAGTACGCTGTCGAACACGGCGGCGGTGTTGATTTCGTAGGCCGCGTCGGGGGCCCCGTTGGGCAGCAGGCGCTTGATGCCGTAGCCGGGGTAGATGGAGCCGGGCCGGGCCACGAAGCCGGTCACCAGCAGGCGGCCGTCGGCCTGCACCAGCAACTGGCCGTCGCCGCTTCGCGCCGGCTGCCCGGCAAACGTGGCATCAATGGCCCCCGAGGGCAGCAGGCGCACCAGGGCCGGGTAAGTGGCGGCGGGCGGCCCGGCCACGGTTACGCTGCCGCTCACGGCCACGAGCAGGCGGCCGTTGTTGTCTTCGGCCACCAGAGTGGGGTCCCAGGTGTAGGTGGCCACGGTGGTGCCGAAGGCCACATCGAGCGCCCCGGCGGCGGTGTAGCGCACGAGGTGGTTGGCGGGTTGGCCGTTGGCGCGGGGCGCGTCGGTGAGGACGATGCGGCTGCCGTTGGCCAGTTGCAGGGCCTGCTGCGCCCCGGCGGGCTGGTAAATGCGGTGGGGCAGGTAGGTGAGGTCGAGGCGGGTAGTTTGGGCGCGGGCCGGGGCCAGGGTGCCCAGCAGCAGCGCCAGGGCCGGCAGCCAGCAGGCGCAAAAACGAACGGTTGATTTCATGAGAAAATAAAGAAGGTGAAGCAGCACGACAACCCGTCCTGCCAGGTGCCGACGGGCCACGAATGTAAGCCGCGCTGCCTCCGCACCGGCGCGGCTGGCAAGTGGCCAGCATTATATTTTTATGAAGTCGTCAAAGCGAGGCACCCATCCTGCGCCGTACTGCGGGTAAATGCCTTAGCTTTGGCAAACCTGCCGCCGGGCCGACTTTGCCCGGCGGTGGCCTTCACTCTTTCCTGTTTCCGTATGAAAAACTTTTTCCTGCTGCGGCGCTGCGGCGCGGCCCTCCTGGTGTTTTTGGGGCTGCTGCTTGCGGCCCGGCCCGCCGCCGCCACCCACCTGCAAGGCGGCGAGCTGACCTACCGCTACCTCGACGCGGGCGGCGGGGCGGCCACGCCGTTTCGCTACATCGTCACGGTGTCGTTCTACTTCAACGCCGACAGCACTTCGGGGCCGCCCCTGCAGTCGAACGTGCTCAACGGGCGGCCCGTTATGTGGATTGGCCTCTACTACCGGGGCGGGGCCGTTGATGGCGACAGCCTGGCCGTGGTGCGGTTGCCGCGCGTCACCAACCGCTTCGTCACGCCCCAGCCCCAGCCCGGCTGCCCGCCCACGCGCCCGGTGCGCCTCAACGTGTACCGCGACACGGTGAGCCTGCCGCTTTCGCTGGGGGGCTACTACGCCTACGTGTCGGACCGTGACCGGAACCGCAGCATCCTCAACATTGAGGACTTCCCCTTGCGGGAATCCGACGAGGAAAGCATGACGCTCTACGCCGAGATGGCCCCGCCCACCATTCCCAACGCCTCGCCTACCTTCGCCGATACGGCCGTGGTGCTGCTCTGCACCACCGACACGACCCTGATTTTTAACAGCGCCACCGACATCGACGGCGACCGCCTGACCTACGCTTTCGGTGTGCCCTACTCGGCCCCGCAGCTGGGGCGCAGCACCAACTCGCCCCGGCAGCCGCGCCGGTTTGCGCCGCCGCCCGTGCTGGTGCGCTACGGGCCGGGGTGTTCGCTGGCCCAGCCCTTCGGCGCAGCCACGGGGGGCAACATTGCCGGGGTGGATGCCGCCACCGGCCTGAGTACCTACCGCATCATGAGCGCGGGCTACTACGTGGTGGCCGTGGACGTGAGCGAGTACCGCCTCCTCAACGGCGTCGAAACCCTGATTGGGCGGGTGCGGCGCGACATCCAGCTCGTGGCCCGCGCCTGCCCCACGGGGGCCGCGCCCAGCATTGCGCTGGCCACCCCCGGCAGCGTAACCGTGGAAGAAGGGCAGGCCCTCGTGTTTCCCATTGCCGCCAGTTGCAGCAGCCCCCAGGCCCCGCTCACCCTCAAGGTAAACAGCGCCCTGCTCGACGGGCCGGGTGGGCTGAACGCCACCTTTGGCGGCAACGCTGGCACCGTGGCCCCCGGCCAGCCCGCGGGTAGTGCTGGCAGCGTGGTGCTGCGGGGCCTGGGCGGGGCCGGGGCCAACTTTGCCTTCATGCCCCGCTGCGGCTCGGCCCGCCGCGCCCCCTACGACGTGCTGGTGACGGCCACCGCCCTCGACTGCCGCCGCCAGACCGACGCCGCTGTCTATCGCCTCACCGTGGTGCGGCCCGCCGCCCCCACCGCCATCAGCGGCGACTCCCTCATCTGCGACCCCACGGCCCTGCGCACCTACGTGGCCCTGGGGCCGCCCCGCGCCACCTACCGCTGGCGCATCGGCGGCGGCACCTTTGTGGGGACGGCCACCGGCAATGCCGTGCAGGTGCGCTGGCCCGCCGGCACCGTCACCGGGTTCGTGAGCGTGCGCGGCATCTCGGCCTTCGGCTGCCTCACCGACTCGGTGCTGCGGCCCGTGCTGGTGCGCCCCGGCACGGCCACCCCGTTGGTCCTGACCGGCACCCTGACGGTGTGCCCCGGCGGCAGCACCACGCTGGCCGTGGGCGGTGGCATCGGCCGCTACACCCTCACTGGCGGCGGGGTTGCGCTCAGCGGGGCCGGACCGTTTCGCGTCAGCCCCACAGTTACTACTACGTACACCGTGGCAGGCGTGTCGGCGGGCGGCTGCCCGGCCACGGGCACGGCCACGGTGGTGGTGGGGGCGGCGGGTGCCCTGGCGGTTAGCGGGCCGCTGGTGGTGTGCCCCGGCGGCAGCACCACGCTGGCCGTGGCGGGCGGCGCGGGCAGCTACACGCTTACGGGCGGCGGCGTTACGCTCACCGGGGCGGGTCCGTTTGTGGTCAGCCCCGCGGCCACCACTACCTACACCGCCACCGGCCGCACGGCGGGCGGCTGCGCGGTAACGGGCACGGCCACGGTGGCCGTGGGGCCGGTGGCGGCCCTGGCCGTGAGCGCCCCGCCCGCGGTGTGCCCCGGCAGTGCGGTCACGCTCACGGCCACGGGCGGGGCGGGCAGCTACACCCTCAGCGGCGGCGGCCTGGCGCTGGTGAGCAGCAGCGGCGCGTTTGCTTTCAGCCCCACGGCCACGGCTACGTACACCGTGGTGGGCACCACGGCGGGCGGCTGCCCGGCCACGGGCACGGCCACGGTGGCGGTGGCAGCCGTGGTGCCGCTCACGCTCAACACCCCGGCCCCGGTGTGCCCCGGCGAGGCTGCCACGCTTTCCGCCGCCGGCGGGGCGGGTATTTATACTTTGACGGGCGACGGCACTACCCGCACGGGGGCGGGGCCGTTTACTTTCGTGCCCGCCGCCACGGCCACGTACACCCTCAGCGGCCTTAGCGCCGACGGCTGCCCGGCCACTCCAGCCACGGCTGTTGTGGTAGTGCTGCCCCCCAATGGCCCCTGCGCCCCGCCCGACCGTACGCTGGTGTTTCCCAACGTCATCACGCCCAACGGCGACACGTTCAACGACGTGTTCAAAATCGAGCACCTCGGTTTTTATCCGCAAAGCGCCCTCACCGTCTTCAACCGCTGGGGCCGCGTGGTGTACGCCACTGCCGACTACCGCAACGCCTGGGGCGATGCCCCCGACGTAGCAGCGGGCGTGTATTTTTTCATTTTTGAGCTGAAGAATGGTTCCATCACCAAAGGTTGGGTCGAGGTGGTGCGCTGAGCTGCTGCGCCCGCCACTGTGCAGTCCATTGGGCGGGCCGACATCGCATGGCTGTTGACCCGGCGGGCGTTACTTTTACCCTGTTATTGTCACCTCCGTTTCATCCGCCCCATGCCCGACCAACCCGCTTACCTCGCCGACCACCAAACCCGCTTCCTCGAAGAGCTGATGGACTGGCTCCGCATCCCCTCCGTCTCGGCCGACCCCAAGTTTCACGGCGACGTGCTGCGGGCCGCCGACTTCCTCAAAAGCCGTCTCGAAGAAGCCGGGGCCGTGAACCTGGAGTTGTGCCAGACCGCCGGCAACCCCATCGTGTACGGCGAGTACCACGCCGGCCCCGATGCGCCCACCGTGCTCGTGTACGGCCACTACGACGTGCAGCCCGCCGACCCCTACGAATTGTGGACTTCGCCGCCCTTCGAGCCCGTCATCAAAGACGAAAAGATTTACGCCCGCGGTGCCTGCGACGACAAAGGCCAGGTGTACATGCACGTCAAGGCCCTCGAAACCATGCTCCGCGACGGCGGCGCGGGGGTGCCCTGCAACATCAAGTTCCTGTTTGAGGGCGAAGAGGAAGTAGGCTCCGTGAACCTCGAAACCTTCGTCAAAGCCAACAAGGAGAAGCTCAAAGCCGACGTCATCCTCATTTCCGACACCGGTATGCTGGCCAACGACGTGCCCAGCATCGAGGTGGGTCTGCGCGGCCTGAGCTACCACGAAGTGGAAGTGACCGGCCCCAACCGCGACCTGCACTCCGGCATCTACGGCGGCGCCGTGATGAACCCCATCAACGCCCTCTGCACGATGATTGCCAGCCTGCACGACGAGAACCGCCACATCACCATCCCCGCCTTCTACGACAACGTGGAGGAGCTGAGCAAGGAAGAACGCGCCGAGATGGCCCTCGCGCCCTTCAGCAACGAGGAGTTTGAGCGCAGCATCGGCCTGCCCACCGCCGCCGGCGAAGCCGGTTTTTCGACGATGGAGCGCACCAGCATCCGGCCCACGCTCGACGTGAACGGCATCTGGGGCGGCTACACCGGCGAAGGTGCCAAAACCGTCATCGCCTCCAAAGCCTACGCCAAAATCTCGATGCGCCTGGTGCCCCACCAAACCTCGGAAGAGATTTCGGCGCTGTTTCAGGCGCACTTTATCAGCATTGCCCCGGCCGGTGTCACCGTCACGGTGAAGCCCCACCACGGCGGCGAGCCCGTCGTGACGCCCACCAACTCGGTGGCCTACAAAGCCGCCGCCGATGCCATGGAAACCACCTTTGGCAAGCGTCCGGTGCCCACGCGCGGCGGCGGCTCCATCCCCATCGTGGCCATGTTCAAATCCGAGCTCGGTCTCGACACCGTGCTGCTCGGCTTCGGCCTCGACTCCGACGCCATCCACTCGCCCAACGAGCACTACGGCGTCTTCAACTTCATGAAGGGCATCGAAACCATCCCGCACTTCTACCGCAACTACGCGGCGGCCGTGTAGCCCAGTGGCCGGACG
>JANXUO010000108.1 GCA_025356245.1 Hymenobacter sp. | reverse complement strand
CCACCATGCAGGCGCTGGCACCGGAGGTAAGCGTAAATTCGATGTACACGTTCTGCCCGTCGCGCGATTGGAAACGCTGCCACACGCTGCCCGTGGGCTCTAGGCGGCGGCCATCGGCCAGCACCAGCACTTTGCCGCAGCCGTCGAGGCCCGTCAGGTCGCGCACGGTGGCGGGCGTGGCGCAGGTGGCAGGCGTCGGCGCGGGCTCCGAAGGCGTTTTCTGGCAACTGACGAAGGTGAATGCGGCCGGTAGGGCGAGCAAGCAGGCAAAGCGGAAATTCATGGCGAAAGGCAAAAACGGAGTGAAAAATCAGCACCCAGGCTGCCGTTGGAGCAACGCGGGTTTTCAGCCTACAAAGTAAGCCTGCAATGCCCCAACGAAGGATGTTTGCTACTTCAACTCAATGGTAAAGAGCGGGAATAACGACAAATCGGCGTATTTGCCGCCCAGGGTTTGCAGCGCCGGGCCGTGCAGCCGCAGGTAATTGTTGTAGTTTTTGGCGGCGCGGTCGTACTGCACCCGGTAGGTGACAACGCCGGCATCGAGCTGCTGAATGCCCTCGACAAAGTTGCGGGCGTTTTCGGTGGGCGCCCCGCCGTTGGGCGCAGCCACGGGCAGCAGCACGTGCAGCAGCGAATCCTGGGCGGTGTCGTAGCGGTCGATGCTGGCCGACTCGGCCATGCTTTGCTGAGTGTAACGGCGGGCTTTGAGGCGGGCGTTGGCCTGCGCCAAGGCCTGGAGCTGCGCGGGGTTTTGCCCCGGTGTTTGCGCCAGCTCGCGGATGAGCAGGCGGGTGATGGCGATTTTCTGGTCGTCGCTCTCCGTCATCGAGCGCCATTTTACGTCCACCGAGTCGCGCAGAATGTCGAGCTGTGCCTTGGCTTCGGCCACGGCAGCAGGGTTTTCGACGATGGCCTTGGCCCCGTCGCGCTTGCAGGAAGCGGCGCTAAGTACCACCAACAGCAAGCCCGCACTGGCCATTTTCCACGAACCAAAAAACGAATTCATAATTTGAGTAAAAAGCGTCCTGACACCAAAAGTAATACCCGCAGGCAAGGCGGCTGGTTTCGCCCCGTCCGCAAACTTAATAGCCGAGCTAAATGGGCTTGAACTGCTCGAAAATCTGCTTGCAGGCAAAACAGTAGTGCACAGCCCGGCACAGCGTAGCCCCAAACGGTGTGCGCAGCTCGGTATTGTGGCCGTGGCAGTTGGGGCACTCGGCGTATTCCAAAAAATCGAGGTCGAACACCTGCCCCGCCAGCACGGGCGGCGGCGAAAGCCGATGCGCCCGCAAGGCTTCGCGCCCCGCCGCCGTGAGCATGTCCGACGACCACGCCTCTTGCAGCGAAATCTCGACCCGCACCGCCGGTACCCCGTGGGCCAGCAGCGTGCGCTCCACGTCGCGCTTCATGTAATCCATTGCCGGACAGCCCGCAAAGGTGGGCGTAAGCTGCACGTATACTCCGCCAGTAGTCGCATCAACCTCCACGCGCCGCACCACCCCCAAATCACTGAGCGAAATCGTCGGAATCTCCGGGTCTTTCACTACCTGCAGCCATTCCAGAATCTGGCCATGCGTCAGGCGGTTGGCAGTAAGCTGCGGGCTGTTGGCTCTCATCGTACAAGCAATCAAATCATAAGAACAACCACCCACCCTCGTCAGCCGCGCCAGCGGCGTATCCGTTCCATCCGTTAAATCCGTTCGAATCTGCGGTTTACCAATCCGCCGTCGGGTCAAGCCGAAACACCTCGGCCATCTCGTCCAGCAGCGGCTGCAAATGCTCGGTGTGCTCGCCGTGCCGCCCGCCGCTCACCGGCGTGGCTATCAACACATCGGGCAGCTGCAGCTCGGTTTGAGCCAACACCTTGCTGATACTTTCCAGCCAGCGGGCCTGCAACTCCTTTTCGCCAACAAAAAGGCCGGTGCTGATGATTTCCGGCTCCAGCTCGGTGGTTTCAAAAATGCCCAGCGCGTAGGGCAGCGTGAAATCGAGGCTGCGCTGCATGCGTTCGATGGCCTCGTCGGTGGCGGTGCCGAGGCGCTTCACCCAGGTGTTGGCGTGCAGGGCGTGGTATTTCAGCTCGCCGCGCAGCTTGCGGGCCACCTGGGCCAAGGGCTCGAAGCTGCTGGTAGCCAGGGCCTCGAAGCGCAACAGCTCGGCGTGGTCAAACAAAAAGTGGCGGGTGAGGCTGAAGTCGTACTCGCCGATGGGCAGTTCCACCAGCTGGCAGCAATGAAACTGCGGGGCGTTGCGGGTAAACGCCACCGTATCGGGCTCGGCTTCGCCGAGTTGGTGCAGCAGGCCATAGAGCTGCAACGAGTGCCCCAGCTTGTCCTGCGCCATGCTGCTGAAGGCAATGTCCTCCTCCAAAATGGGGCCGAGGCCGTTCCACTCGGAGTTGCGGTGGCCGAGAATAAGCTGGTCGTCGGCCAGGCGGTAGAGGAGGTCGAGTTGGGGCGTCATGCGGTTACGGCTGGGGCTGTTCGTTCTTAAATCGGTCAATCCGGTCCTGCACTTTGTAGGAAATGGCTTCGCGGTATTTCTTCTCCGGGGTGCTGGCCCAAATATCGCGGTCGTCGTCGTCGGAGCGCAAAATATCGGCCGAGCGAATGGCCCAGACGTTCACCACCGGGCGCTGTTCGCCAAAAACGGCTTTGGCCACTTGCAGCGCCTCCGCCCCGGAGGCAGCTCGCACCTTGCCGACGTGCACCTGCGCCTTGCCGCGCTTTTTTAGGTGAAAAATGTCGTAATCCTCCTCACCCGCCGAATAAGCGGCGGACTGGGCCTCCGTAGTATCGGCGGGTTCAAGTCCCGTCCAGACTGCCCCTGGCGGCAGCGCGTCGTAGGCCGATTCCTGGTCGCCCACGTAGGGCGTGACCGTGATGGCGCTGGTGGGCACCACCCACAGCCCGGTGCAGGCAAAGCGGCGGCTAAATTGCTCTTTGGCAAACAGAAACGCCACATCGGCCTCCGGGGCGTGCACCGGCCCCACGTAGGTAAAAGGAGCGTTTTCCTTCTTCTGGTGAAACACCTCGTAGGTTTCAAACTGGTCGAGCGCCGGCTTGGCGGCGGCGGGGGCCGCCGCGTCGGCCAGGCCCAGGCGGTTCATGCGCGGGTCGTGCGAGTTTATCATTTGAAGTGTTGAATGTTGAGGGTTGAATGCTGAATTGAAAAATGAAATGAGCAAAATTGGAGTTCGACAGCACTCAACATTCAACCCTCAACATTCAACACTCCAATCACGCCAGCGGCTGCACGTACTTGCGCTCAGTCTTCGAGGCGTTGAGGGCGCGGCGCACCCAGGCCCCGTTTTCTTCGGCGGCGCGGCGCACGGCAATGCGCTCGGCGTTGCAGGGGCCGTCGCCGTTGATGACGCGCTTGAAGTCTTCCCAGTCGGGCTCGGTGAATTCCCACTGGCCGGTAGCTTCGTTTTTGGCCAGCTTTTCGTCGGGCACCGTGAGGCCGATTTCCCAGATTTTGGGCACGTACATGTCCAGGAACTGGTTGCGGCACTCGTCGTTGGAGGCCATCTTCACTTTCCAGCGCATGAGGATTTCGGTGTGGACCGACATTTTATCGCTCGGCCCGAAGAAGGTCATGATGGCGGGCCACCAGCGGTTGAGGGCCGCCTGCATCATTTCGCGCTGAATTTTGGTGCCCGTGGCCAGGTGCACCACCGCGTCGTGCCCGTACTTGAGGTGGAAGGCCTCTTCGGCGCAAATCCGGTCGAGGGCGCGGCAGTACGGGCCGTAGCTGCCCTTGGCGTTGGCGAGCTGGTTCACGATGGCTCCGGCATCGATGAGCCACGAAATCACGTTGCTATCGGCCCAGGTGGGGGTGGGGTAGTTGAAGACGTTGCTGTACTTGCTCTTGCCGTTGATGAGGTCGGTGAGCATTTCCTCGCGGGTCTTGCCCAGGGTTTCGGCCGCTGAGTACAGCAGTTGGGCGTGGCCCACTTCGTCCTGCACCTTGGCCATTTGGGCCATTTTACGGCGGAAGCCGGGGGCGCGGGTAATCCAGGTGCCCTCGGGCAGCGAACCGATGATTTCGGAGTGCGCGTGCTGCTCAATCATGCGGGTGAGCTGCTTGCGGTAAAGCGCGGGCATCCAGTCGGTAGGCTCAATTTTTTCGCCCTTCGCAATGCGGGCCTCAAAGGTGGCCAGCAGCGTGGGGTCTTCGTTTTCCAGGCCGGTGGGGGCGTTGGTGGGCAGGTCATGGGTGCTGGCGGAACCGTACATGGTGGTGGGCTTGTGGAGTGGTGGGTTGAGAAGTTGTCGGGTTTGCTAGAACAGTTGTTTTGTGGAAATGGGTGGTAAGAAAATCCACCAATCCGCTAATTCGCCAATCCGCTAAGCAATTGCTCGGCCAGGCGGTGGGCAATGTCTTCGGGGCTGAGCCTGCCGTCGGGGCGGTACCAGGTGGGCAGCCAGTTGAGGCTGGCCAGCAGGGTAAGCGCCGCAAAAACGGGGTCGGGACAGCGCAGCTCGCCGGCGGCGGTGCCTTGCTGAATAAGGGCACGGAAACCAGCCTCGTACCGGTCGCGCAACGCCACGAACTCGGTGCGGGCGGGTTCGGAAAGGTGGCGCCACTCGTGCAAAAACACGCTGCTGGCGGCTACGTCGCGGGTAAGTACCCCCACGTGGGCCTCGATGGCTTGGCGCAACTGCTGCGCTACAGGCTGCTGGGTTGCCGCAGTAGCCGCGTCGAAGGCCGTGAAAAATTCTTCAGCCAAACCAAAGCACACCCGGTGCAAAATCTCTTCCTTAGAACGGACGTGCGAGTAAAGGCTGCCCGCTTCGAGGCCCACGGCCGTGGCCAGCTCGCGCATGCTGGTAGCGGCAAACCCCCGGGCGTGAAACAGCGCCGTGGCCGTGCCATCAATCTGGGCTTTGCGCGAGCGGGTGGGGGGGAGGGCGGTCATGGGGGGTAAAGCAGTGCGAGGCCACAAAGATATACTTGCTAACGCTCGTTAGCAAAAAAATGTTTTGTTCCAGGTGGTGTTTTCGAATCAGGTTTAGGGGCTGGCTTTCAGTAAGTGAGCTGCTGGGCAACCGCGTGCGGGTCATGATTTTTTAATCCGCGCAACCGCGGCCCGCGCCGTACCTTTGCCGTTGCTAACCCTTTCTCACCCTTTGATTTTTATGAAAAAGCATTACTTGCTGCTTGCTGCTGCTGTGTTGCTGGCGGGCTCGGCCCACGCACAAGGCACCGAATTGTTTTTCTCGGAGTACGCCGAAGGCGCCCACCAGACGGGCATGAACTACGGCGGCACCGCCAACTCGACGGGCAGCGAAAAGGCCATCGAGGTGTACAACCCGACCGTTAACACAGTCAACCTCAATGCGTATTCCATTCGTCGCTATAGCAATGGCGCAGTCTTGGGCAGCCCGCTGATGGAAGAAGAGCGCTTGATTCGCACCACCGGGGCCAACACCCTGGCCCGGCAGTCCACGTTCGTAGTTACGAACCCCGACGCTACGCTGCCCGACATTCTGCGGGCTTCCAACATGCGGAGCGCGGCCCGGCAGTCGGGTACTTCGGCCCCCGGCGTGTTGCAGGTAGGTGGCACGGTGTGGTTCAACGGCGACGATGCGATGGCGCTGGTGCGCTACCCCAGCGGTACGGCGGGCCAGCCCAACGTGGCGGCCGGCGTCATCATCGACATTATTGGCTCGATTGGCGAGCAGCCCACCACCAACGGCGGCGCCTGGAGCAGCACCAACCCCCTCGACGGCACCCCGCCCGTGTACGTATCGTCGGCTAACCAGTCCATCATCCGGCGGGCTTCGGTTTCGGCCGGGACGCGTGCCAACCCGCTGCCTCAGAACGTGCCCGGCTCGAACCCGCCCACCCGCAACCCCGGCGGCTACGACATTTCGGCCCAGTGGCGGATGTACTCCACGGCCTTCAACGGCCCGATGGGCACTGCCAACCCCGGTGGCCAGCTTTACGACCGCCTCGGCGAGCACAGCGACTACATCGGCCCTTTTGGTGTTTATGGCCCGCTGGCCACGCTCGAAAAATTCAACAACGGCATCAGCCTTTACCCTAACCCCGCCACCGGCACGGCTACCGTCGAGCTGAAGGATGTGAACGTAGGCAGCATTGTGGTCCTCAACAACCTCGGCCAGCGCATTGAGGCGCAGCCCGTAGCCGGTGCCCAGCACGTTACGCTCAACATTTCGGGCCTGAAGGCGGGCCTGTACTTTGTGCAGTTCGTGAGCGCCGACGGCCAGAGCAAAATCTACAAAACCCTGCAAGTGCAGTAAACACGCGTTGCGGTAATGCTGGTTTTCAACCCGCAAAGCAGTGCATTGCTGCGAACGTCCTTGAGTCAGTGCTGCCGCATCGGTTAATTTTGTGAAGAGGAGGGAAGCAATTCTCTCCTCTTTTTTGTGTTTTCTTCTTCAAGTCATTCGTGGGTTTTAGACCCGCGCTACCGCCATGTCCGAACTTACTCCGCTGCACGCCATTGGCGAATTTGCGCTCATCAACCGCCTCAAAAAGAAAGTGCATACCGCGCAGGCCAGCACTGTGCTGGGCATTGGTGACGATGCCGCCATTCTGGCCCCGGCGGCGGGCCAGGAGGTGGTGGTGACGACTGACCTGCTAGTTGAAGGTATTCATTTCGACCTTTCGTTTTGCCCGCTGCGGCACCTGGGCTACAAGGCCGTGGCCGTGAATGTGTCGGACGTGGCGGCTATGAACGCCACGCCGACCCAAATTGTGGTGGGGCTGGCGGCCCCGTCGCGCTTCACGGTGGAGGCTGTGGAGGAGCTGTACGAGGGGATGCGCCTGGCCTGCGAAGCCTACGGCGTGGACCTGGTGGGCGGCGACACCACCAGCAGCCGCGCCGGACTGGTGATTGCCGTGACGGCCCTGGGGCAGGTGGCGGCCGGGCAGGCGGTGCGGCGCAGTGGCGGGCAGCCTACTGATATTCTGTGCGTGTCCGGCGACCTGGGCGGGGCGTACCTGGGCCTGCAAGTGCTGGAGCGCGAGAAACAAGTCTTCCTCGCCGACCCCGAGGCCCAGCCCGAGCTGGATAACTACGAGTACGTGGTGCAGCGCCAACTCCGTCCCGAAGCCCGGCTCGACATCATTCACGAGCTACGCGAGCTGGGCGTGACACCCACCAGCATGATTGACATTTCGGACGGGCTGGCTTCGGAAGTCATGCACCTGTGCGCCGCGAGTGGCACCGGGGCGCGGCTGTTTTCGGAGTTCATTCCGATGGCCAACCCCACGCTCGAAGCGGCGGCCGAGTTCAACCTCGACCCCATCACCTGCGCCCTCAACGGCGGCGAAGACTACGAACTGCTCTTCACCATCCCGGTGGCTGACCACGCCAAAATCAAAAACCACCCGGATATTACGGTCATCGGCCACCTCACGGAGCAGAGCGATGCCGTGAATTTGATTGCCAAGGGCGGGCAGGCCGTGCCCCTGCAAGCCCAGGGCTGGACGGCGTTTTAGGGCAGTGGTCGGAGTGGTCGGGCGAATTCCCGCAGGGTTCGTCCGGCCACTACCCGGCGTATGCTGCCCAGGAATGCTGCTGTTAAATCGTGCAACGGCCAGTGGTCGGACGAATCGCCCGAAGGGCTTCGTCCGACCACTGACCTTACCGCCGTAGCCCCAGCGAGTCGCGCCAGGCTACGTCGGCGTTGTTGTGGGTGCGCCAGTAATCGAGGAGGAGGGTGCGCTGGCGGGTGGCGCGGGTGGTGAGGAGCACGGGCGTTTTGGTGCCGGGCTTGTCGAGGTACGTGTCGTCCCAGCCCAGGATGCAGTGGGGGAAGGCGGGCTCGTAGTAGATGACGAGGGTGCGGGCGGCGTAGGCCAGCGTGTAGGTGGCCGGGGCCGCGCCACCGAAGCGGGCCGAGGCGGCGGCGGTGCCGGCCGTGCCGGTGGCCGCTACGGCTTGCAATGGCAGGTGCTGGAGGCGGCAGAAAGCCGTGGCGGGCACCACCTGGAGCTGACCGGTGGGCAGGGCGGCGGGGCCGAGGCGCAGGCGCGTCCAAAGCTCATCCTCCAGCAGGGCGAGGGGCAGGGTGGTTTCCTGGTCGCCGTCGGCTTCAAAGTAGGATTTGGCGGAGACGGCGAAGGCGTTTTTGCGCAGGTTGAGCTGGGTGAAGACGTGGCCGCACCACTCCTGCACCGAGGTGGTGACTTTGAGGGGGTGCGGGTCGCGGGCCGCGTCGAGGGGCAGGAAAACCGACGTCAGCAGCGAGTAGGGGTAGATGCCGGTGCCGAACTTCTTCTCGAAGTTGAGCTTGAGCACGGGTACTTTGTCGGCCCCGGCGGCGGCGGGGTCGTCGAGCTTGACTTGCTTTTTGCGCGAAAAATCTTCGGTGACGAAGATGAGCACGGCCTCGCCGGGGTGCAGCTCGCCGTAGCGGGCCTGGCTCAGGGTGTAGCTGGTGAGCTCGGCTTTGCCCTGAAACCAGTAGCTGCCGAAGGCAGGAGGCAGCGGCGCGGCGGGAGCGGCAGCAGCGGGCGTTGCGGGCGGGGCCGAGGAGCACTGGGCGGCCGCCAGGGCCAGGGCAAGGAGCAGGGCGAGGTTTTTCATGCTGTTAATGGCAAAGGCTTAGTCCTCGGGGTAGGGGATGAAAACGAACTTGGTGAACTCCTCGTCCAGTACGAAGAGGCAGCAGAACTCGTCGGCATCCTTGTAGGTGGCCTCGAAGCTGGGGATGCCTTCTTCGCCCACGATGCCTTGCTGCACGAATAGTTCGAGGTAGCTGGCGAAGACGTGCCACTCCAGGTGCATATCGTCGGCGTTGATGAGCAGGCCGCCGAGGGGCACTTCGCGCTTGGCAAACACGAAGATGGGGTAGCGGCTGATGTCGCGCTTGCGGATTTGGGCCGAGGCTTCGGCCAGCGTGTCGCACACGGCCACGAAATCCTTGGTGATGGTGCCAAGGTATTTGCCGTTGAGTTCGGGGTCGTTGAAGTAGTCCATTTTTTTACAGCGTATTCAAAAGCTCACGCCAAATATTAAGTAGTTTAGCTGTTATGGAATTTGTGGGTTTTGTCGAGGTTGGCTTATTCGCGTTCGATGAATCATCATTGGGTGCGTACCGGGTCCACAACTCATTACTAGCTGATAAGCCAAGAACTGACACACGAATTGACTCTTCTCTGTTTTTGTCAAATAGAAAAATTATGATTCCCTTGTCCAAATCATTGAAAGTCTCGTCCGAATTTAAGTTTTTTGCCAACACCTCAAAATCATGAGCTGCTTTCGTTCCTAGGACTTACGCACCGCCGCCTACCTTGCGCCAAAAGTACCACCATGCTGACCCAACGCACTTACATTGAGTACCTGCTCAGTACGCCGCGCAACTACACGTGTACGCACCTGGCGGCCCATCTACCGGACGTGAGCCACG
>JANXUO010000071.1 GCA_025356245.1 Hymenobacter sp. | reverse complement strand
GCACCGGGTCGACGACCTCGAGGTGCGAAGGGTTCGCGACCAACGAGACATCCACCTGGCCATCGCCGAACGGACGGACGTATTTGCCCTCGGCGCCGAGGTGGTACTTCACGTCACCGGAACCGTGCGCCTGACGCGGATCCAGGTTGCCCTCGAACTCACGGAAGATCTGCTGGTAGGGCTTGCCGATGATGTTGGCCAACACGTTGAGGCGGCCCCGGTGAGCCATGCCAATCACCACTTCCTGCACCCCCAGTTCGGCCCCTTTGCCAATGATAGCATCGAGCGCCGGAATCGTTGTCTCGCCGCCTTCGAGGCTAAAGCGCTTCTGACCCAGAAATTTAGTATGCAGGAAGTTTTCAAAGACAACCGCCTCGTTCAGCTTCTTGAGAATACGTTTTTTGTACTCGACGCCAGGGTTGAAAGCCAGCGAATCGCGCTCTACTTTCTGCTGAAACCAGTCCAGAATTTGCGGGTCGCGGATGTATTTGTACTCGAAGCCGATGGCAGCGGTATAGATTTTTTCGAGCGCCGCCACAATGTCGCGCAACGTGGCGTTCTGGCCCAGGCCTAATTCTTCGCCCTGCCGGAAGGTGGCGTTCAAATCGCTGTCGTTCAACCCAAAATCGACTAGCTCCAGGCGAGGCTTGCGGTCTTTGCGCTCGCGCACGGGGTTGGTTTTGGCCCGCAGGTGCCCTCGGCTGCGATAAGCGTGAATGAGGTTGCGAACGGCCGTTTCCTTGTCGGAACTGGCATCGCCGGGGCGGGGGTCCAAGTTGGCGTTGTTGGTGCTGGCGGCGGTGTTAAGCACCCCGTAATCATCGGCTTGCGGCGCGGCGGCAGTGGCGGTAGCGGTTACCGCACCGTTGCTGGTGAGCTTAATGGCGCTGGGGCTGGCGGCCCCTGGCAGCACGTCCATCCCTTCGGGGAAGTGCTGGGAGAAGTCGAAGCCCTCGAAGAATTTTTGCCAACCGAAGTCCACCGATTTAGGGTCTTGCTGGTAAGCTTGGTACAGTGCTTCGATGGCCGCCGCGTCGGCGTTGGCGATGTACGAATAAGTATCCATGGGGGCAGGAGAAGTCGATTTCGGCACAAATGTAAAACGGCAGCTAACCACACCCTAAACTACATTCGGGTACGCAAATTTACTTGACGGTCAGCATTCAGCAGCTAGGCTCGGGGGTTTAGCCGGAAACGCTCCTCCAAGCTACGCGTGATGGAGCGAAACAGCGAACTTTACCCTATTGCTTCAAGCATTGCAGCTACGGCAGCTGCCGAGCGTGGCACTTCATTTTCATCGTAAAGCAAGCTCAAAGGCTGGGCCGGGTTTTGCGAAATACTGGTGGGCAACAGTCCCCAGCGCTGCCACGTTTCGGCCAGGGTCTGGGCGTAGGCGGGCACTTCCCAAGGGTTGAAAATAGCGCCCGTTACGTCGTCAATCAGCGCGTCGAACACCAGTTGAGTATCGCCGGGGCGCGGAGCACGGGGGTAAATGTCGGGCACGACGTGTAGCAGGTGCGCCGCGTAATACGTCCTGGCCTTAAACTCAGCTACTTGCGCCGGGTGCAGCGGGCGGTGCGCATCGGCATAAACCCGACGCATGGCCTGTCCGATGAGGCCGATGTCCACGAGGCAAGCCACCAGCACCGCATTGTCTATTTTTATGCTGAAAACCAAGGTATTCAGGTCGTCGTCGTATTCAAATGCGGGCGCTTCAAAGCAGGCATCAGATTCGAGCACAAACACCGAAGCGGGCACAAAATCGGCGTATTCGGTGGGGGCGCGCAGTCCTTGCAGCAGCATAAAAAACGCCTGAAACTTGCGGAGTAAAGCCGCATTTTCGGTTAGCGGGTAGCGGGGCTTGATGAGCGGGGCCTGCTCCGTAAAAAGTTCGGTGATGAAGATGCCGTAAAACATCTTTCCCAGCCACCAAAACAGGGTTTCGGGCGGTAGGGCACGCAGGGCGGCGGCACCAGCGGCGGCGGCTTGTTGCACCTCCGTTTCGAGCAACGCGAGACGCTGCCGGGCCTTGGCACTAGCCGGGATTTGCAAAGCACCCAACGTGGTAATACTTTGGTCGAGCAACTGAATGGGACGGTCGGCTAGTTGGTAACGCGTTTGCAGCCAGTCAGCAAATACGGACACGGTTTCGTCGGCACCAACCGGCTGGCCGGTGAGAAAGCAGGTTTCGGGGCCGAAGCGCAGGCCCTCGAACGGGTCGTAAGGCGTAAGGTCGGCGAGGGTGAGTGGAAGCATAAAAAAACAAGCCCGACCTGCCACAAGGACAAGCCGGGCCGTAAAGTTGGCTCGGTTTACTGATTGAATCGATACGGCGGCCTGTTGCCGGGCAATGCCAAGCCAAGTTACCCATCGCTTCGCGCGGCAGGTCTATCGCGACAGCGAATGAGCCGCTTTGCGCAGCAAATTGGCCAGGTTGGTGAGCGGTGCGGCGTAGCCATCGCCCACATCGTCGGCCACTTTGGTGGTTTCGGCGCTGAGGCTGGCCAGCAGCTCGGCTACGTCGTGGGCAGCGGCGCTGGGGTCGGCCAGCAGCTCGTCGAGCTGGCCTAGCTCTTGGGCTATTTTGGCCAGGCCGGGGCGTTCGGAAGCCGAGAGCACGGCTTGCCAACGACCAATTTCGGCGGTGGCCTGGGTTCCCGCCTTGTCGGGCAAGCCGGTGTTGAGCAAAGTCAGCGTATCGTCGAGCAAGGCACTGGTTTGCTGGTCAGACACAACCAGCGGGGTCGGCGATATGGGAGAGGTGTGCGGGGTGGCGGCGGTAGAGTCCATCGGAGAATGAAGCAAAAAAGTACGAGAGCAAACAGCGTCATAATTGAACCAAAGCCCTGTTGGCTTTACTTGACCAACCCCCAAAAGGTTGGGCTGGACCAGGCTGATTCGGAATGGCCTAAGCGGCCGGGTTACCTTTCGGCAGGGTTCCGATTAACGCCCTGTAAACTTAACCTTTAAAAAACACCCCCATGCAAACCACCTTCAAAGCCCTGATTGTTGCCGCTGCCGTGGCTTTCGTCGCCACCTCGTGCTCGCAAGCCGAGCAGGACAAAGCTGCCGCCGACACCAATGCTGCTGCCGCCGATGCTTCGGCTACTGCCGATACCGCTGCCACCAAAATGGACGGTGCCATGGAATCCGCCGGGGCTAAAATGGACGACGCCGGGGCCAAAATGGACAACAAAATGGAAGAAGCCGGAGCCAAAATGGATGCTAAAATGGAAGAGGCCGGAGCCAAAATGGATGCTGCCAGCGCCGATGCCAAAGCCAAAATGAATGCCGCCAGCGCTGAAGCGAAGGCCAAGATGAACGCTGTAGGCGACGCCGCCGCCAAATCGGCCGAGCAAACCAAAGCCAACATGAAGGACGCAATGAAAAAATAATGAGCGAATAAGTGAGTTGGCAGTGCATCGCCTTGCGTCACCAAACTATCAATTCACTCACTTACTCATTCACTCATTGCAAAAAGAGCAGGCCCCTACAGGCCTGCTTTTTTTGTGGCGGGGCGGTCGGTTATTTCCAGCAGGACGGGGTAGAAGGGGCGGTTGCTGAGGCGGGCCAGCAGCCAGGCGTAAAAGCTGCGGGCCTGGAGGTCGTCGCGGCGGTGGGGCACCAGGGCGGTAAGCTGTTCAGTGGTATTACGCAGCACCTGACGTTGAGTAGAACTAAGCTCATCATGTTGCAGCACCTGGCGCACGAGGGCGAGGTAAGCCAGCACGTAACGGAAAGGGCCGCCGGGGGCGTCGGAGTTTTCGGGATTGGGGTGGCGCTCGCGCACCAGGCGCTCAATGCTGCGAAGACGGTCGAGGGCGAGGTCATCGTGGTGCAGTTCGGCCAGTACCAGCATCTCACTCAGATTTTTGGCGAGCAGCCAGCTCAGGCCCATGTGTTGCTCAAGCCAATGGTCGGAATAGCCAAGGCGGGTGAGGAGTTGGTTGGCGTGGGCAAAATCGGCGGCGGCAAAATAGTGAAACGCCAACTGGAGGCGGGCGGTGAGGTCATCGGCCAGGGGCAGAGCGGGCGTGCGGGTCAGCACCTCGTTGAGCAGGGCAATGCTGACATCGTTGCGACCCCGGAAGGCTTCGGCGGCCGCCAGCAAGAGCGCAAAGCGGGGGGTATAGTCGGCGTGTTCGCGCTGGCGGCCGGTGGCCAATAGGGTGCGGGCCTCGGTGGCGCGGTGGGCGGCTTCGGCAAAGTGGCGCGAGCGGTAGTGGGCGTGGGCCAGCATGTAAAGCAAGCGCAGCTGGTGGCCCCGATGGGCGGGCCCGAAGCCGTGCCGACGCTCCATCAGTGTGTAGCAGCGCTCCAAGAAAGCGGCAAACCGGGCAAAGTCGCCGCGCACGAGCATGGCACTGCGGGCAATGCCCATGAGGCGGGCCAGCAGCGCCGGCGAGCGCGCAAAGGCTTCCTGCAAATCATACTCGCGCAGCACCTCCTTTACTACGGCCTCAAACGTGGCCGCGCCATCGGCGCCATCGGCGCCATTGGCGGCAGCGGCGGCGGTGCGGGCCTGGCGCAGGCGTTGGCGCAGGAGGCTGTCGGCGATGTTGGCGCGCTCTTCTTCGTCGGCAGCCTTTTTGTTGCGGTGGCGGCGGGCAATAATATCGGTCAGCGGCTCGGCATGGGGCGAGTGGGCGTGCTGAATTTGCAGGTTGTACACCGCGTTCAAGGACTCGTACTGCTCGTTTTTGTGGGCCAGGGCTTCGGCTTTGCGCAACGTGGTCCAAGCCAGCCGCGGCACCCCGGCCTCAAATAAATACTGCGCCAGTGTAAGCAGCCCGCGCACCGAGGCAGTGGCCGTCGCGTCGCGACGGCTCTGGCGCAACACCAAAAACTCAGTAACCTGCCGTAGCAGGCGCTTGCGCAAGGCGTAGTACGCCACGGGGTTGGGCGCGTCGGGGTAGATGCGGGCAATCAACTCGGCGGAGGTTAGCTCTTTTGGGCGCAGCAACAACTCGCATAGGCGGGTGTCGAGGCGGCCGTGGGCGCGCTGGCGCTGCGCCTGAAGAAACCGGGCCAGGTCGAGGCGGTCGTCGGGCGTGAGGGTGAGCAGGGTGGTGCGGAGGTCGTCCATAGCAAAGGCAAGATTACGCGCAAAAGACCGGGTTTGCAAGGGTCCCTAATATCCTTTTTTTATTCTGTAAGACATTTATTAAAAAGCAGTTGAAGAAAAGTTTACGACTTAATCAAAGTCTGACAGCAGCGTAAGTTGGTTTGCAAGCCACCGCTGCTGCCCTGCACCTTTGACCCACTCATCACCCACTGCTCACTTTTCAGCCCCCAAACCCATGAAAACCCTGTACGCCGGCTTCCTGCTCCTACTGTGCCTGGCCCTTGGCCCGGCCTCGGCCCAAGACCTTCTGACTCGTCGCACAGGCGAGGAAATTCAAGTCAAAGTACTTGAAATCACGCCCGCCGAAATAAAATACCGCCGCACCGACAACCCCGACGGCCCGCTTATCAGCGTGTGGCGCACCGACGTGTTCATGATACGCTACGCCAACGGCACCAAGGACGTGTACGACCAGTACGGCCGGCCCGTGGCAGCCCCGGCAGCCCCGGCAGTTCCGGCAGTTCCGAGGGCGGCTGGTACCGGCAGTAGCACGCCCCCCGCGCCCGGGGCTGTGCCCACCCTTTCGGCCACTGCCCCCGACGACATTTTGCTCGACGAGGCCATCCACCTCGACGGGCCGCGCATCGGCTTTACCGTCCTCACGGGCGGCGTCATCGACAAGGCCCGCGAGAGCCTGCCCGACCTCAACCCTTTCCTCACCCAGTTTGGCTGGCAGTTTGAGAGCCGCTTGTTTCGGCTGCCCAACGGCGTGAGCGCGGTGGCCGAATTCGTGCCCCTCGTGGGCGGGCTGGAGCAGGGCAAATTCATCCCCAGCATCAGCGGGATTTTGGGGATACGCGGCCCGAAGGGCTTCGAGTTTGGCCTGGGCCCGAACGTAACGCCCTTGGGGGCCAACCTGGTGCTGGCAGTGGGCACCTCGTTCCGCTCCAATGGCATCAACTTTCCGGTGAACCTGGCCGTGGTGCCCGGCCACGACGGGGCGCGGATAAGTTTGATGTTCGGCTTCAACGCCCGGCGGCGGTAAGGCGCTGATTTTCCGATTTTAACCTGAATTTTTACTCTGCATGAAAGCCTTCGTTTGCCTCCTGCTTGTGCTACTGGCCGCCGCTAGCCACGCCGCTGCCCAACCGACTACCACGACCGACATCATCCTGCGTACCGACGGCACCGAGATTTCCGGCCGCGTAGTTATCATCACGTCGGTACAGGTGCGCTACCTGCCGCCGGCCAGCGCCGACACCCTGCGGCTGGCCGCCGCCGATGTGTTTTTGGTGCGCTACGCCAACGGCACCCGCGAAGTGCTGCACCCCGTGGCCTCGACAGTCGCCCTCAACGCCGCCCGCACCCCCGCGCCCGACCTGCTGCCCGGCCTCAGCGACCTCGAGCGCACGGCCTTGGGCCGCCGCGATGCCCGCCGCAGCTACCGCAGCGGCGGGCCGTTCTGGGGCTCCTTCGCCGCTTCGCTCGGAGCGGGGCCGCTGCTGGGAATCATTGCCCCGGCCTGCATCGCGCCCCGACCCGTAGCCGACTACAACCTCCGCGCCCCGCAACCCGTGCTGCTCACCGACTTTGCCTACGGCGGGGCCTACCGCCAGGAAGCCCGTCGCCTCAAACGCGGCCGAGCCTGGGCCGGCTACAGCGTGGGCCTGGGAGTACTGGTGATGTTGGTGGCCAGCGGACTGTAGCGAGCCGCAAATTGGCCACGACGGTTGGCAACATCCAACGGGAGGGTTACGTACACCAGTCAAACCTTTCCCAACCTAACCCCCTACCCACTACCATGGACCTCAACAACAACAACC
This sequence comes from Hymenobacter sp., assembly GCA_025356245.1. Classification (GTDB taxonomy): domain Bacteria; phylum Bacteroidota; class Bacteroidia; order Cytophagales; family Hymenobacteraceae; genus Hymenobacter. Next base: position 95 of record JANXUO010000071.1, on the reverse strand, counting down.
TCGACGACCAAACCGAGTTGAAAGCACGCGGCAACTGGAACCAAGTAAAAGGCGAAGCCAAGCAGAAGTGGGGCCAGCTCACCGACGACGACCTC
>JANXUO010000068.1 GCA_025356245.1 Hymenobacter sp. | reverse complement strand
CGAACTACCCCACACCAGGGCCATGCACGTCAGCAGCACCCAGGCCAGCAGTGGCCGTTTTTCTACGGTAACGGTCGGGTCAAGAACGGGGGAGGGGGTAGTGGTTTCGGCCATATTTTTACACTAGTACGCTCTCGTAATACTCACTCACTTCGGCCAAAATCGTCAACAGTTCATCAAGCGAGTCGGTGAGGACGAAGCGCATGCGGAAGGGTTTGAAATCGGGGAGGCCTTTGAAGTAGTTGGCGTAGTGGCGGCGCATTTCCACGATGCCCGTCCGTTCACCTTTCCAGCGGATGGAAAAATCGAGATGTTTGCGGCAGGCGTCTACGCGGTCCTGCACGGTGGGGGCGGGGCGGTGAGTGCCGGTGGCCAGAAAGTGCTTGATGTCGTTGAAAATCCAGGGGTAGCCAATGCTGGCACGGCCAATCATAATGCCATCCACGCCGTAGCGGTCACGGTACTCAAGCGCCTTTTCGGGCGAGTCGATGTCGCCGTTGCCGAAGATGGGAATGTGGATGCGCGGGTTGTCCTTGATTTTGGCAATCAAGCGCCAGTCGGCCTCGCCCTTGTAGAGCTGGGCGCGGGTGCGGCCGTGGACGGTGAGGGCCGAAATGCCCACGTCTTGCAGGCGTTCGGCCACGTCCTCCACGTTTTTGGTGCCTTCGTCCCAGCCCAGGCGGGTTTTGACGGTGACGGGCAAGTGCGTGTGGCGCACGACGGCGGCCGTCATGAGCACCATCTTGGGGATGTCCTGGAGCAGGGCCGCGCCTGCGCCCCGGCAGGCCACCTGCTTCACGGGGCAGCCGTAGTTGATGTCAATCAGGTCGGGGCCCGCTTCGGTGCTGATGGCGGCGCACTCGCCCATCGTCTGCACGTCGGAGCCGAAGAGCTGGATGCCGATAGGCCGCTCGTAATCAAAGATGTCGAGCTTCTTACGGCTCTTGGCGGCGGCCCGAATCAGGCCCTCCGACGAGATGAACTCGGTGTACATCAAATCGGCCCCGTTGGCCTTGCACACGGCCCGGAAGGGCGGGTCGCTCACGTCCTCCATCGGCGCGAGCAGGAGCGGGAAATCGGGGAGGTGGATGTTGGGACCTATCGAAACCACAGATTCAAACGGATTTAATGGATGGAACGGATGCGCGGACGCGGGGCAAAAGCCCCGCGTCCGCGCGCTAGCTTGGGGTGAATGCAAACGAACAACGAAAACAGAAAAAGGAGTTGGCGGGTGCAAGCGCAGTCCCCAAATCATCCGTGAGCCAGCCCACAATCGGACTAAAATCAGCTCGAAACCGCCGCTGCGTAGCCAGCCGCGCAGCGGCGTATCCGTTCCATCCGTTAAATCCGTTCGAATCTGCGGTAAATTTACGGCCTCTCCTCCCAACGCCCCTCACATTACCCGCCTATGAAAGGTTTCCTGCGGCCCACGCTGCACCCTGGTTTGCAGCTTTTGCTGCTGGTGGGCCTGATGGTGGCGGGCCTGTGCCTGGCAAGTTTCGCGGCGGTGCTGATTGCCACGCAGGCCTACGGCATCGGCGCGGCCGAGCTGAGCACCGTCATGGCCGAGCCCGCCGCCCACCCCGGCACCTGGGGCCTGCTGATGTGGTACCAGGGGCTGTCGCTGGCCGGGCTGGGGGCGGGCGCGGCGGCGCTGCCGCTGCTGCTGGGCATTTCGTGGGCGGCGTATTTTGCGCCCCGCCGCCCGGTACGCCTCCATTGGCTGCTGGGCGCGGCCGGGCTGATACTGGTGGTGGTGCCGCTCATGTCGGCTGTGGTGGCGTGGAACGCGGGGGTGCATTTCCCGGCGTTTCTGCACGATTTTGAGGTGTGGGCCAAAGCCAAGGAAGACCAGGCCGCGGTGCTCGTGCGCTACCTCACGCAGTTCACCACCGGGGCGCGGCTGCTGGTGGGGCTGCTGGTGGTGGCCGTGGTGCCCGCCGTGGCCGAGGAGCTGACGTTCAGGGGCGTGGTGCAGCGCAACCTGGTGCAGTGGCTGGGGTCGCGGCACGCGGGGGTGTGGCTGGCGGCGGCCGTTTTCAGCGCCATTCACATGCAGTTTTTTGGGTTTGTGCCGCGCTTTCTGCTGGGACTGGTGCTGGGCTATTTGTACGAATGGAGCGGTAACATTGCGGTGCCAATGGCGGCGCACTTCACCCAAAACGCGCTGCAGCTGGTGCTGGTGTACATGGCCCAGCACGGCCTCCTGGGCTGGGGTTTCGACCCGGACAGCAACGAGGCCCTGCCCTGGCCCTGGCCCTGGGTGGCGGTGTCGGCCGTGGGCACGGCGGCGCTGCTTTTCGTCGTGCATAGATTACTGACGGCCCGCGACCCTTCTAAAACCCTAAGCAGCAAAGGAATTTCCGTTTGATTTCGCACAGAGTTTAGGATGAGGAAAAAGGAGTTTCAAAAGAGCCTTTCTCCCAAAAACTCTTTGAGCCTCTTTTTCCTCGCCCTAAACGCTGTGCGAAACTCCTCCTCATGACTGCAACTTCTACCCCAAAAAAAGCTCCCAGCAACCTGCGGCTCCGCGTCATCTACGGGGTGCTGGGCGCGGCGCTGCTGCTGGGCTGCGTGTGGTACGGGCCGCTCACGTTCGGGCTGTTTTTTGGCGTCGTGCAGGCCATCATGCTGTGGGAGTTTTACCGGATGATGCGGGCGGGCGGGTACGCGCCAGCTACGTGGTTGGGGGTTGGGGTTAGTCTCATACTATTCGGGAGTATCTTGGTCGGCACGTATTATATGATGGGTGACAGCGTTATTTCGCTGGCTAAAACCGATGGCTCATCAGAAAGAAATAGACTTGCAGAGCATATTACATTTTCTTTCTGGCAATCGCAGACATGGCTGACTCTATTTGCAATTCCAGGAGTCCTGCTCACATTAGCAACGGTGGTGCTGTTGATTCGAGAAATTTTTCTCTGGCCTAAGTACAGCCAACCTTTCACCAATGTAGCCGCCACTATTACCGGACTGGTTTACATAAGCATACCAATGACAACGCTCATTGTGCTTGCCTTTAATGTAGGCCGCTACGACTACCGCCGCGTCTTCGCCCTGCTCTTTCTCATCTGGGCTTCCGACATTGGCGCGTACGCCGCCGGCAAAACTTTCGGTAAGCACAAGATGGCCCCCAGCATCTCGCCCGGCAAAACGTGGGAGGGCTGGGCGGGCGGCTTCCTGCTGACGCTGGCCGTGGGCTGGGCGGTGGGCTTTATGCTGCCCGAGCTGCCGCTGGCCCACCGCCTGGTGGCCGCCGCCGTAGTGGCCGTGTTTGCCCCGCTCGGCGACTTGGCCGAGTCGATGCTCAAGCGCAGCGTGGGCGTGAAAGATTCGGGCCGCATCATGCCGGGGCACGGCGGGCTGCTCGACCGGTTCGATGCGTTTTTGCTGGTACTGCCGGTGCTGGCGCTGATGCAGCTGGTGTTTGGGTAACGCAGGCGGGGCTTGTCGGCAGCATTTAGCGGCGGGCAACCGCCCCCACGCCGTGCGCCGTTTCTTTGTCGCGCCGCTAGTGGCCTTTCCGCTCTGCCTCCGTGCTCCGATTTTTTAAAAGCTCGCTTCCGGCCCAGGTGCTGGCCCTGCTGCTGCTGGTGCTGGGCCTGCGCCTGCCGCTGCTGCTGCCGGGCCTGCCCCTCACGGCCACCGAGGTGCTGGCGCTGCTCACCGGCGAGCGCCTGCACCAGGGGGCGCTGCTCTACCGCGACCTGTACGTGGGCACCGGCCCGCTGGCGGCCACCGTGTTTGGGCTGCTCGATGTGCTGGTGAGCCGCCCGGCGCTGCTGTATCGGGCGCTGGCGCTGCTGCTGCTGCTGGCCCAGGCGCTGCGCCTCAACCAGGTATTTAACCGGGCCGATGTGCTGCCCGAGCGCGGCTACGTGGCGGCGCTTGCGTATCTGGTGGTGGGCAGCCTCAGCACCGACCTCGACGTGCTCTCGCCGCTGCTGCTGGGCCACACGTTTGTGGTGTTTGCGCTGAGCGCGCTGCTGCCCACTTCGCGCGAGGGCTACGACAACCGCCGCCTGTTCCGGGCCGGGTTTCTGCTGGGGCTGGGGGCGCTGTGCTACCTGCCACTGGCACTGTTCGTGGGCCTGGGTCTGTTTGCCGTGCTCGTGTTTGCGGCCAGTGCGTTTCGCAGCTTTTTGCTGCTGCTCTGCGGGCTGCTGTTTCCGGCGGCGTTGGTGGCCACGCTCTTTTTTTACTTTGGCGCCCTGCCGGGCTTTTTGCAGTTTTACCTCGACCCCGGCTGGCAGTCGCTCAGCGGGGGCGGCGTGGCGGCCGGCTACCTGCCGGGCGGGGTGCAGCTGCGCCTGCTGGCCGGGCCGCTGCTGCTGCTGCTGGCGGGCGTGCTGCGGGGCATCGCGACCCCGCTGGGGCCGGTGTTTCAGGCCAAGTTCCGGCAGCTGATGGTGGTGTGGGTGCTGGTGGCCTTGGGCGTTGTGGCCCTGGGCCGGGGCACGGCGCCGGGCACGCTGGTGGTGCTGCTGCCGCCGCTGGCCTACTTCGGGTTGTTTCTGGCTCAGAAAACCCGGCCGGCCTGGGTGCCCGAACTGGGGTTTTTGCTGCTGCTGGCGGCCACCGTGCTCGTGCGCTACCGCGCCTACGTGCCCGGCCTGACGGCCCGCCTGCACCTGCCCCTCGAAAGCACCTTTGGCCTGCGGCCCGACCCGCGCTACGCCCCGCTGCAAGGCCACACCCTGCTGGTGCTGGGACCCAACCTGCGCCCCTACCTCTCGGCCCGCCCTGCCACGCCTTACCTCGACTGGCCCCTGGCCCAGGCCGACCTGGGCCACCTCGACCAGTACGCCGCCGTGGTGCGGGTAGCCCAGCGCTGCACCCCGCCCCCGGAGTTCATTCTGGACCAAACGCGGCTGTTGCCGCGCCTGGCCCGGCAGCTGCCCGGCGTATTTGGCGGCTACCGGGCCGTGGCGCAAGTGCCGGGGCTGTACCGGCGGCAATAGCTTTTCGCGCAACGACGCAACGCCCCCGCCGGCCCGGCAGTAGGAGAGCGTATGGCCGCAGCCCGGCACCCATCTCCTGTTGTTCAACCCTCATCCTTCAGCCCTCAACCCATGACATCCCTTCAGCACCTTTGGCAGCGCGTAAATACCGTGTGGGGGCGCATGGCGGCGGGCGCGGCGGTGGCGGTGCTGGCCGCCGCCCTGGCCCCGGACGCGTGGGGGCTGCTGGTGCGGGCCGTGGTGGGCTGGGTGGGCTTTGCCGGCACGGCGCTGCTGCTCATCGGGCTGGCCATGCGCCTGGCCGATGCCGAGGACATCCGGCACGTAGCCGCCTCCGACGACCTGCCCCGCACCGTGGCCCTGGCTTTTGTGCTGACGGCCGCCGCCGTGAGCGTGGTGGCCGTGGTGGGCCTGCTGGGCGACGCCAAACAGATGCCATCAGGCTTCATCCGCAGCCTGCACCTGGTGCTGGGCCTGGCGGCCGTGCTGCTCTCGTGGCTGCTGGTGCACGCCGTGTTCACGCTGCGCTACGCCCACACCTACTACTCTGCCGACGAAACGGGGCAAGACACAGGCGGCCTCGTTTTCCCGTCCCCCGCCCCCGACGAGCCCAACTACCTCGACTTTGCCTACTACTCCTACGTGGTGGGCATGACGGCCCAGACGGCCGACATCGGCGTCAGCAGCCGGGCCATGCGCCTCACCACGCTCATTCACGGGCTGGTGGCTTTTGTCTTCAACACCGCCATTGTGGCCCTCACCATCGGGGCCGTGGGGGGGCTGCTGGGGTAGGCGCGGGGGGTTGCGCGGCACTTTGCGCGGCCCCCGCCGGGGTTAGTCGGCCACGGCCGCCAGGTAAGCGTCGAACACCAATTGCTCGGCGAACTTGGTTTCGGCCAGGGCGCGGCTGGCCTGGCCCATGCGGGCCAGCGCGGCGTCGGGCAGGGCCAGCACGGCCAGCATTTTGGCGGCCAGGTCGGGGCCGGAGCGCACCTGGCAGCGGTAGCCGTTGAGGCCGTCGACGACGACCTCGCGGCAGCCGGGCACGTCGGTCGTGACGAGGGGTTTGCCGCAGGCGGCGGCTTCGAGCAGGGTTTTGGGGGTGCCCTCGCGGTAGCTGGGCAGCACCACGCAGTCGGCGGCGTGCAGGTGGGTGGCCACGTCGTCGGAGCGGCCCAGGTACTCGATGTCGTGGGCGTGCAGCCAGCCCTCGAACACGGCGCGGGGCACGCCCACGCCGCCGGCCTCGTCGAGCCCGCCCAGGAGCTGCACGCGGGTGCCGGGCACGGCCTGCCGCACCAGGCGGGCAGCCTCGAAGTATTCGACAATGCCCTTCTCGTAGAGCACCCGCGCCACCATCAGAAACACGAACGGCGCGTTGCGCCCGAACGCCGCCGCGGGCCGGAACTTGTCCACATCGACCCCCGAACCGGGCAGCAGGCCGGTGATGACGGGCCGCACCAACCCGTGCTGGATGAAAAGCTGCCGGTCGTCGTCGTTCTGGAAAAATACCTTGCGGGGGAAACGAAACGCCAGCCGGTACAATCCCAGGGCCACGCGGCTCACCAGGTTCTGGACGATAAACACCGTGCCCAGGCCGCTCACGTTGTTGATGCTGGGGATGCCCGCCAGCCGCGCGGCCAGCGTGCCGTAGATGTTGGGCTTGATGGTGTAGTGCAGCACCACGTCGGGCCGCTCGCGCCGGTATATTTGGTAGAAACGCCGCGTCAGGGCCGCGTCTTTGACGGGGTTAGTGCCCTTGTTTTCCATCCGGATGGGCACGTAGCGGCAGCCCAGCTCGGTTTCGAGGCGCTGCGAGTAGTCGTCGGGCGGGGCAATGGCCAGCACCTCGTGGCCGGCGGCCTGCAAGGCCCGCACCAGCCCGGCGCGGAAGTTCCAGATGTTCCAGCTGGTGTTGATGACGAGGGCGACGCGCAAGACGGTGAATGAGTAAATGAGTAAATGGACTCAAAGGTCGGGCCTACGGCGGTTT
>JANXUO010000554.1 GCA_025356245.1 Hymenobacter sp. | reverse complement strand
CACCTTCGGCCTGCGCCTCTACCGCCTGGCCCGCCCCCTCGCCCCCGGCGACTCGCTGCTCCTCACGATGGACATCGGCTACCAGGAGCGCGGCTTCCCCAACGCGGGCTCCAACACCGACCTCGTGTACAACGGCACCTTCCTCAACTCCGGCTACCTCCCCGGCCTCGGCTACCGCGCCGACGCCGAGCTGGGCGACGACCAGGACCGCAAAAACTACGGCCTGCAACCCAAGCCCCGCATGGCCGGCGTGAACGACCTCCAGGCCCGGCAAAACACCTACATCGGCACCGACGCCGACTGGATTCGCTTCCGCACCACTGTCAGCACCGAGGCCGACCAAACGGCTATTGCCCCCGGCTACCTGCAAAAGGAATGGACGGAAGGCGGCCGCCGCTACTTCACCTACGTCATGGACCGGCCCATGCTCAACTTCTACTCCTTCCTCTCGGCCCGCTACCAGCTGTACAAGGACGAGTGGGTGGACATCGCCGGCCACCGTCGCATTCCCATCACCATCTACTACCAGCCCGGCCACACCCACAACCTCAAGCGCATGGCCGACGGCGCCAAGGCGGCCCTGGCCTACTGCTCGGCCAACTTTTCGCCCTACCAGCACCGCCAGCTGCGCATCCTGGAGTTTCCCCAGTACCAGAGCTTTGCCCAGAGCTTCCCCAACACGGTGCCCTACTCCGAGGCCATTGGCTTCGTGGCCGACGTGGACGACACCGACCCCGAAGACCTCAACATGCCCTACTACGTGACGGCCCACGAGGTGGCGCACCAGTGGTGGGCGCACCAGGTCATCGGCGGCAACGTGCAGGGCAGCACCCTCATGTCCGAAAGCCTGGCCGAATACTCGGCCCTCATGGTGGTGGCCCACCACAACGGCCCCACCACCATGCAGCGCTTTCTCAAGTTCGACATGAACGGCTACCTGCGAGGCCGCTCCTTCGAGAAGAAGAAGGAAGTGCCGCTCGGCCTCGTCGAAAACCAGCAATACATCCACTACCGCAAGGGTTCGGTGGTGATGTACGCCCTGCAAGATGCCATGGGCGAGGCCGTGCTGAATAGCGCCCTCAAGAAGTACGTGGCCGCCGTAGCCTTCCAGCAGCCGCCCTACACCAACTCGCCCGAGTTCATTGGCTACCTGCGCCGCGCCGCCCCCGACTCGCTCCAAAACTACCTCACCGACCAGTTCGAGCGCATCACCCTCTTCGACAACCGCATCACCGCTGCCAGCAGCCGCAAGCTGCCCAACGGCCGCTACCAGGTCGATTTCACCGTCAAAAGCGCCAAGTTCTACGCCGACAGCCTCGGCAACCAGCGCCCCGCCCCCCAGGCCACCGACCGCCTGCCCGTAGCCATCTTCCCCGAGCTGGGCAAAGACAAAAAACCCGTGCCGCCCCTGCTCCTGGTCAAGCGTCGCCTCGTGGCCGGCGACAACAAATTCAGCTTTACGGTAGCCCGCAAGCCCGTTTCGGTCGCCGTGGACCCCTACAACATGACCATCGACCGCCAACTCGACGACAACAGCAAGGACCTGTAGTTGACAGGAGAATAGCCAATTTAATGCCGCCCGCCGACAGGCCCAATCCTTACTTCACCACAATCTTCTCTAACTGCAACGCTTTGGCTTTTTTGTTGGGCCGGCTCACGCCAATCATTGTTTTGGCGTCTAGCCAAGCCGTAAAATCCTTCACGTAGGGTTGTTCCTGGTCGGCGGCGATGTTGAGCTTGAGGCGTTCGGGCGCACTCACCACGCCGGTTTGGGCGTTGAGGTGGCGCAGGTAGAGGTCGGGCTTTTTGTCCAGCGTTTCTTGGGTCAATAGCTGCACGTCGTTGCCAAACGCGGCTGCCCGGAAGCCGATGCCGGCGTAGCCGTCGGCGGCGGGGGCCACCTGGTCTTTGGCGATGATGCTGTGCCACTTGGGGTTGCCGTATTCGTTGTAGCCAAACACGTGCAGCTCGCGGGCGTGTACCGGCGAGGTGCTGCCGCCCTCTTCGTAGTGCTTCTCGCAGACGACAATCAGGTGCTTATCCGCCGTCAGCAGCAGCTCGCCCACGTACACATCGTCGATGCGGGCCGGGGCGGGCTGGCCGGTGGCGCGGCCAACCTCGGCCAGGTACTCGGGCGTGAAGGCCACTTCGGGCGAAAATTTCATGTCGCCGCTGCCCGTGGTGAAATCGTATTTCACCACTTTCAGGCCCGTGTAGGCCCCGGTTGCGTCGTCGGAGCAGAGGGCGGCGGCGTAGAGGCTGCCGTCGGCCAGCACGGCAAAGCGCGGGTCGCGGATGCGCACGGCCTTGCCGCCGTACACGCCGCCCACGGGCACGCCCAGCACCCGCACTTCGGGATTGGGGCCGGGCAGGTAGCGGCGCACCGAGAGCTTGCGCATCTGGTCGCTCACCAGCGTCACGTACTGGGTGCCGTCGTTGGCCACGTGCGCGGCTGGCGAGAAGAAGTCGCCAATCTCCCGGAAATCGTAGATTTTTTCTTCCAGCGGGGCCAGGTTCTGGTCGAAGAGCGTGGCCGCCATGCTCGTCACCTGGTTGTCGCGCGTGAGGGAGCGCAGGGCCAACAGCCGTCGTCCGTCGGGCGAGATGCTGACGCCCAGGCGGCGGTCGCGGGCCGGGGCCGTGGCCAGCACCTTGGCCGCCCCGCGCTGCCCGCCCGCCAGCCGCACGGGCGTCACGCTCAGCGTTTGGGTGTTGTCGTCGGTGCGGTGCAGCACCACCCACGCCTGTTCGGCGCTGCGCCCGAACGCCTCCAGGGTTTCGCCAGGGGCCACGGGCACGGTGGCGGTCCACTGTTTTTTCAGGTCGGCATCGTAGCGCTCCACGGCATACTCGCCGCTGCCCTGGTGAGCCAGGATGACAAAGCCGCTGCCATCGGTGAGAGCCAGCGTTTTGCGCGGTACCCGCAGGCTGTAGCGGTCTGGCCCCGGCTCGGGCAGGTAGCTGAAAGGCACTTTTTTCACCTTTTGGGCCAGGGCAGGGGCCGCGTAGGTCAGGAGCAGCGCGGCTAGGCCGCAGGCAAGCATTCGGTTTCGCATCGTCAATAAAAGTACGCCCGCCACCGAAAAACTGCGTTCGGCCCCGGCCAGCGAAAAAAAACAGGGCTGCCAGCGGCCTCGTTTTGCTGGTGCGGACAGCGCCGGATGGTAAGCTCAAAATTAGCCAATTCGGTAAGTTGGCCGTTCTGGTCGGCTCACACCGGTAAGCGCAACCGCAGCCGGTGGCCCGGCGCTAAATTTGCGATATCCACCCAACATCGGCCCCGCCCCGTCCGTAAGAGCCCCCGTTTGGCGTTTGGGCGAATTGAACCCGCCCACTTCGTTTTTTTCGGTTGATTTAGCAACTCCGAGGTGCCATTTAGCCATAGATTGAAATAAGTTCACTGGCAAATCATTATTCCTTAACGGTCGCTTCCTACCTTTGCCCCTGAGTTTTGAGTTATAGTTTATGAAAGCACTTTTTAAATTCAGCCTGCTGCTTGCCCTCATTGTAGTTGGTAAATTAGCCAAGGAGCCTGCTCCCGCTGCGTTGGCCCAAGCTCAACCCACCCCCACTGCTTCCGAAGTTGTATTGGTTCACCAGGTTTTTACTTCCGAGCCGGTTTCGCCCCAACCCGC
>JANXUO010000055.1 GCA_025356245.1 Hymenobacter sp. | reverse complement strand
ATGATCTTCAAGATCCCAAAAACCGTCGCAACATTCTCGCCGACGACAAGCTCAAAGCTGTCTTCGGAGGCAAAGGCGTCGTCAATATGTTCGAAATGACCAAGCACGTCAGCAAGCACCTGATACATGGACAAGGCCATTGAGGCGCGGGTGCGGCTGAATGAGCTAAGTCCGGTGAAGCTGAGTTTCAACGACCTGGTAGTGAAGGCGTCGGCCGCGGCGCTCAAGCAGCACCCGGCCATCAACTCCAGCTGGCTTGGCGACCGCATTCGCCAGAATCACGTCATCAACATCGGCGTGGCCGTGGCCGTGGAGGATGGGCTGCTGGTGCCCGTCATTCGCAACGCCGACCAGAAGGGGCTGGCGGCCATCGCCACCGAAGTGAAAGCCCTGGCCGACAAGGCCAAAACCAAGAAGCTGCAACCCGCCGAGTGGGAGGGCAACACCTTCACTATCTCCAACCTGGGCATGTTTGGCATCGACGAGTTCACGGCCATCATCAACCCGCCCGACGCCTGCATCCTGGCCGTGGGCGGCATTCGGCAAACCGCCATCGTGAAGGACGGGCAGCTCGCCGTGGGCAACCTCATGAAAGTGACCCTGAGCTGCGACCACCGCGTGGTGGACGGGGCCAGCGGCGCGGCCTTCCTGCAAACCCTCAAAGGGCTGCTCGAAGACCCGATGCGGATGTTGATTTAAGCATTTGAGTCGAAAGAAAGAGCGCCATTCGCCGAGAAAAGAGCCCAGCCAGGTATGGTTGGGCTTTTTCGTGCGCAAAAAATGAGTAAATTGCCGTACTTTGGAATAACAAATACTTCAAATCATCCTTCACCAACAAGCCCCAAAACACCATGAAACACGGTTTATTCTTATTTCCCATCTGTCTCGTGAGCGGGATGGCCTGGGGGCAAAATGTTGGCGTAAGCGGCCAGGTGCTCGACGCCGCCGGGCGGCCCGTCATCGGGGCCTCGGTGGTGGAAAAAGGCACCAACAACGGCGCCAGCACCGGCCTCGACGGGCGTTTTTCGCTCCGCGCCCGCACGGCCCAGCCCCGCCTGCTGGTCACGGCCCTGGGCTACGTGGCGCAGGAAGTAGCCGCCGACGGCACCGCCCTGAGCATAAAGCTGGAAGAAAGCACCACCACCCTTGGCGCGGTGCAGGTGGTGGGCTCGCGGAGCGCCAACCGCTCCAGCACCGACTCACCCTCGCCGGTGGACATCATCGACGTGCGCGAGGTGACGGCCAAAACCGGGCAGCTCGACGTGAACCAGCTGCTGCAATTCGTGGCCCCGTCCTTCAACTCGAACCGCCAGACCGGCGCCGACGGCGCCGACCACGTGGACCCTGCCAGCCTACGCGGCCTCGGCCCCGACCAAACCCTGGTGCTCGTGAACGGCAAGCGCTGGCACCAGTCGGCCCTCGTGAACCTGTTTGGCAGCCGCGGGCGCGGCAACACCGGCACCGACCTCAACACCATCCCGGCGGCCAGCATCGAGCGCATCGAGATTTTGCGCGACGGCGCCTCGGCCCAGTACGGCTCCGATGCCATTGCCGGCGTCATCAACATTGTGTTGAAAACCAGCGTGAACGAGCTGACGGCCAACGCCAACTACGGCGCCTACACGGCCAAGTACCGCTTCGACGACAAAACCTTTGACGGCGGCAACCTTAACGCCAACCTCAACTACGGGGTGGGCGTGGGCAAGGGCGGCTTCGTCAACCTCACGGCCGACTACAACCAGCGCCAGCACACCCAACGGGCCAACGTGCCGGCCCCCGACGGCATCCAGCGCCGCGAGTACGGCGACCCCAAGGCCAGCAACACCTCGGTGTACCTCAATAGCAAGCTGCCCATCAACGACCATTTGCACGCTTATGTGTTTGGTGGTCTGAACTTTCGAAAAGGTGAAGCCTACGCCTACACCCGGTTTCCGACCCGCGACAGCACCTACATCCTGGGGCCGGACACCATAACCGTTATTGTCCCCAATCCGCGCAGCAACGCCAAGCTCTACCCCACCGGCTTCGACCCCATCATCACCAGTAACCTCACCGACGCGCACGGCGCGGCCGGGCTGCGGGGCACCTTCGGCGGGTTCGACGTGGACCTGAGCAACGGTTTCGGTTCTAACCG
>JANXUO010000048.1 GCA_025356245.1 Hymenobacter sp. | reverse complement strand
CCATTGCGCGGCGCTCAGCACTGGTGGGCCAGTTGGCGCAGTTGCAAAAGCCCGCGCTGGTGGCCGCCCGCAATGCCCTGCTGCGGGCCACGCCTGGTTTTGTGACGAGTATGCAAACCAAGTTTATTTACAAGGAGTAGTTGGAAACGTCCTTCGGACAATTCGTTCGACCACTAACCCGACCCCTGCTTAAAACCCTACTCCTCTCCCGTTTCAACCGACGCAATTCCGTCGGCTATTTTCTCGGCGGCTTCCTGCTGGTCGTCTTCGTCGGCGGCTTCCAACTCCGTTTCCTGGTCTTGCCAGCCTTCGGGTTCGTAGCTGAGGCGGATGAGGATGGGGAAATGGTCGGAGCCAATGTGGCTGAGGCGCTTAATGGTTTGCAGCCGAAAATGGGCCGAGTGAAATACGTGGTCGAGGGGCCAGCGCAGCAGTTGGTGGTCGGCGTGAAAGGTGGGCAGCAAGCCCCGGCCTACGCGCGGGTCAAGCAGCCGCGACACCCGCCGAAAAAGCTCGGACGTGTGCGACCACGCTACGTCGTTGAGGTCGCCAGCCACCACGGTGGGGCCGTCGTGCTTCTCGATTATTTTACCCACAATCAGCAGTTCCGCGTCGCGGCGGGTGCTGCTGGGGGCTTCCTTGGGCGCGGGGGGCTTGGGGTGCAGGAAGTGCAGGTTCACGAGTGGCCCCCCGGGCAACTCCAGGCAGCCGTGGAACGACGGAATTTCGGGGTCGAGCACGTAACGAATTTGCGGGTTGCGCAGCGGCAGGCGCGAAAACACCAGCATTCCGTAGGTGTTGGGCCGCGGAGCGTGGCAGGTGTAAGGGTAATCTTTGGTGATGACTTCGAGCTGACTCAGCCACCAATCGTCGGTTTCGACGGCCAGCACAATGTCGGGCCGCTCGTGCCGGATGTGGCCCAGGCAGCGCGAGGCGTCGCGGTTGAACTGCAGCACGTTGGCCACCATCAGGCTGAACTGAAAATCGTTGTCGTCGGCGGGCCGCTCGGCCGCTTGCACTTGCTTGCGGTGCAGGCGCGTGTAGGGCCAGATGCGGCTGGCCTGGTACAGCAGCGCCAGGGCCAGCGTGGGGGCAAAGGCCGTGGCGGCCCAATGCGCCGGGTGCGGCAGCAGCAGCGCCAGGAGCAACGCCCCGGCCAGCCCGCCCACAATTTGTAGGCGCGGGAAATCACAAATTCTTATCCACCAAGCAGTTTGACGCAGCAGGGGCAGCAACGTAGCCAGCAGCGCCACGCCGCCCAGCAGCCAGGTAAGGCCCAGGGCCAAGGTAAGCAGCGTATTCATACAAAGACAAATGTAGGACAAGGCGCGCCCAGCCCCGCTAGCCCCCGGCCGTACCTTTGCCCCATGGAAATCCTACTGGCGACCTTCACGACCTTGTTTTCGGTCGTAAACCCGTTTGGCGCGATGCCCGTCTTCCTTACCCTCACCAGCGGCGAACGGGGCGCCGACCGGGCCTGCTTTTACATGGTGGCCATTCTGACGGTGGCCTTTTTTGGCGGGCAGTACATTCTCAACTTCTTCGGCATCAACATTCAACACCTGCGCATTGCGGGCGGCATCCTGCTCATGCGCTCGGCGTTTGAGCTGCTCACGCCCGGCGCCAACCGCGACCGGGTAGGCCCCGAAGCCCTCGAAGCCAGCAAAACCAAGGACGACATCAGCTTCACGCCGCTGGCCATGCCCATGCTCTCCGGCCCAGGCTCGATGGCCATCTGCATCGGCCTCATCCGCCCCACGTACCCCGACAAAGTGCTGACGGTGGTCGGGTTTGTGCTCGTGGCACTGGCCGCCTTTGTTATCCTCGTCAGCAGCCTGCGGCTCACGCGGGTGCTGGGCAAGCCCGGCATGGCGGCCATGTCGCGCATTATGGGGTTTATTACGCTGGCTATTGGGGTGAATTTTCTGGCCACGGCCATTGGCGCGCTTTTCCCTGGCTTGACCCGCTAACCGTTTTTTCATCTCCTGCATCATGCTACACAACGATTTATTCCTGAGGGCCGCCCGCGGCGAAACCACCGAGCGCACCCCCGTGTGGCTCATGCGCCAGGCGGGCCGCATCCTGCCCGAATACCGCAAGCTGCGCGGCAGCCTCTCCGGCTTCAAAGAGTTGGTCGAAACTCCCGCGCTGGCTGCCGAAGTTACCATTCAGCCCATTGACGCGCTGGATGTTGACGCCGCCATCATCTTCTCTGACATCCTGGTGGTGCCCGACGCCATGGGCTTGCCCTACGAGATGGTGGAAGCCCGCGGCCCCCTCTTCCCCACCACCATCCAAAGTGCCGCCGACGTGGCCCGCCTGCGCGTGGCCGACCCCCACGAGCACCTGGGCTACGTGCTCGAAGCCATCCGCATCACCAAAAAAGCCCTGAACGGCCGGGTGCCGCTCATCGGTTTTGCGGGTGCCCCCTGGACGATTCTGGCCTACATGGTGGAGGGCCACGGCTCCAAAACCTTCAGCAAAGCCCGCCGCCTGCTCTACCAGGAACCCGCCCTGGCCCACTTGCTACTCGAAAAAATAACCGCTACCACCATTGCCTACCTGCAAGCGCAGGTGGAAGCCGGGGCGCAAGTAGTTCAGGTGTTTGACTCCTGGGCGGGCATTTTGCCGCCCGCCCACTACACCGAGTTCTCGAGCCGCTACATTGCCCAGATTTGCGCGGCCCTGGCCCCGCTGGCCCCGATTACGGTGTTTGCCAAGGGCGCGTGGTGGGCCGTGCCCGAATTTGCCGCCATGCCCTGCCGCACCATCGGCCTCGACTGGAACCAGACCCCAGCCGACGTACGGGCCGCTGCCCCCGGCAAAACCCTGCAAGGCAACCTCGACCCGGCGGCCCTCTACGGCACCCGCGCCCAAGTAAAAGCCGCCACCGAAGCCATGCTGCGCCGGTTTGCCGGCGGCCCCCACATCGCCAACCTCGGCCACGGCGTGTACCCCGACACCGACGCCGACAACGTGCGCGTATTTGTGGACACGGTGAAGGCGTGGCAGGGGTAATAAACACAGAAAATCAGGCGTATGGAAAACCTTTTTGAACGTCCGTTCATCCCGCTCACCTCCGACTATGGCTTCAAGGCCACGTTCGGCAACGAGCACAACAGCCTGTTTTTGCGCCAAGCGTTGCAGGCCCTCATCCAGTCGGAAGTGCCCATCGCGCGGGTTGATTTTTTGCCCAACGAAGTGCACCGCCTCAACCCCGACAGCCGGGGCGGCGTGTACGACCTGGCGTGCACCGACGAGCAGGGCCGGTACTTCATCGTCGAGATGCAGCTCAGCGAGTACCCGGAGTTTATTCAGCGAATGAAATTTTACTCGCTGTACCGCTTCAATACGCTGATAAAAAAGGGCGATTACTCCTTCGCCAACCTGCCGCGTATTTACTGCATTGGCATTATGGGCAGCGTCATGTTTCCCGACATTGTGGGCCATTACAACGTGGTGACCCTGCGCAACCAACGCGGCGAACTGATGGACGACCAAACCACGTTTGTCACCGTAGAATTACCTAAATTTACCACGCCCGCCACGGCCATCGTCACCGACCTCGACAAGCTCCTCTACACCATGAAGACCCTGCACGAAGCGCCCGCTAACTCCGCTGAATGGCCTTTTTTCTGGACCGAAGAATGGCTGAAAACCGCCATGGAAGAGCTAGACCGCCGCAACATGGACCCCGAAGAGCTGCTGCAATTCGAAATGACCATTGCCCGCAACGCCCACATCATGTACAACGCCAAGCGGCAGATGGAAAAAGCCACCAACGACGGCTTAGAGCAGGGAATGCAGCAGGGAATAGAGCAGGGAATGCAGCGTGCTAATGTCGAAACCGTAAAAAATCTGCTGCAAATGGGTATTTTGTCAGTTGAGCAAATTGCCGTTGCGGCCAATGTCAGCACTGATTTTGTACTGGCAGTGCAGGCAAACCAGTAGCTTTGGTCCGCGCTGGAGGGCCGCGCCGAGGGCAACGGCATGGTTTTGAAAACCGAGTTTTTGAAGAAGGCGTAAACACAGCAAACGCCCGTTTTCATGCCTGACCTGACCACACCGCCGCCCAACCAAAACGCCGAAATTAACGCCAAGCGGGCGGGTTTTTTCACGCTTGAAGTGCTGCTGGGAGCCGGGGTGTTTGTGCTGGCCTTCGCGGCCTTTTTTTACTTGGCGCGGGTGGTGTTCGGGCAACCCAGCGTGGCCCTCGACCGAAGCGCTTTTGCCCTGGCCGACCGTTGCCGGACGGCCCTGCCCGCACTTACGCCGGTGGTGTACGGCATCACGTTTTTCGGGTCGTTGATGTTTTTTGTGCCCGCCAGCCTGATTGCCCCCTACTGGATGCGCCGCCGGGGCTACGGCCGTCACGCGCTGGCGTTGCTGCTGGCCATGGGCGGCGGCTGGGCCCTCAACGAAGCCCTGAAAGCGTGGTTTCAGCGGCCCCGGCCCACCTCCGCACTGCTTTATCAGTTGGGCCTCAGCTTCCCCAGTGGCCATGCCATGATGAGCACGGCCTTTTACGGCTGCCTGGCCTGGCTGCTGGCACGGGAGTACGGTCGCTGGGGCTGGGCCGTTGCGCTGCTGGTTTGGGCGCTGCTGGTGGGCCTCACGCGGGTGTATCTGCACGTGCATTATTTCACCGATGTGCTGGCGGGCTTTGCCGGCGGCGCGGCTTGGCTGCTGCTGCTGCGGGGGGCTTTACGCCTTGCTTCGCTGCGCTTAATGAGGAATGAGAAATGAGAAATTTTGAGCTTATATGACCAATTCTCATTCTTCGTTGAGCACAGCGTCAGATTTTGACCTTCACGCGCAGCGCAAGCAGGCCCTTTACGCCTTGCAGTTCTTCTAATTGCAACTCCTCGACGCCGGGCTCGAGCAGGCCGCGGTCTTGCAGGTAGTCGATGTATTCGAGGTATTCTTCGGCTTCGCGGGGCTGGGCGTAAATTAGGGCTATCTGACCGGGCTGGGTGACGCGCTCGTGGCTGCCCTCGACGGTGGCCTTGTCGATGCGCTTTTTGATGATTTCGTAGCGGATATTGTAAGTGCCGTCCACGTCGAACTGGCGCTCATCTTGCCGAAAGCGGATGCTGAGCGACTGGCCGTGGATGAGGATGAGCTGGGTAGTTTCGAGCGGCACGGGCAACGTGGGCGTTAGCCGGGCGGTGAGGCGGGTTATTTCCACCATCGTCAGCAACTGCCAGAGGCGCAGGTTTTTGAGAAACACCAAGTCGAATGGCTTGCCCTCGACCAGCGACTCACCGACGTAAATATTGTACTCTACCCCATCGGTTTTGAAGCGGTTGAAGTAGTGCGGAAACATCTTCTGGGCCTTGGCCTCTTCCTCGTCCAGAAAGTCGGCCACGGCATCGTTGAGCGTGGTGACGCTGATTTCAAAATCCTTGCGGCGCTTATAGAGAATGCCGAGGGTGGCGTCAATGTTATCCCAGTACTTAGTAATGGTGGGCCGTAGCTCGACGGTGTGCTGGGCGAGGTACTCAAACAGCGGCTCCACTTCGGTTTTGAGGCTTTCGTAGATGCTCACTTCGTCGCCGGTGGTGAGGCCCTGGCGCAAGCGGCGCAGGTTTTTGTCGATGTAAAACTTCAGCTCGTCCAGAATAGGCAGCTGTTGGTAGGCCGAAGCCTTGTTCAACACCTTGTTGGCCAGCGTCAGATGTTCGATAAGGTCGCTCTGAATAGCTTCGTTGCGGGCCGTGCTACTGCCCCGAATATCGGCCGAGCCGTGCAGCGGGTACACTTCGTGGAACACAATGGGCTCGATTTCGGCGTTGCGGTTGCCGGCGTCGAGGTGGTCGAGCAGGCGGCGGGCCGCGTCGTTGAAGCGCCATTCCATGGTGGGGTGAATGGCCGTAAACTTCTCGCGAATAATGGCTTGCACGCGATTTTGCAGCTCGTCGGCGTTGCGCCGCACGGCCACCGCAAACAGCGGCACCAGCTGGCTCACCTTCTCCACGTCGTATTCGTCAAAAGCATTGGCGTTGGGTGAGCCCAGCTCCAGCAGGCCCACGGTGTCGGGGCCATAGGGCAGTTGAGCCAGGATGGCCGAGCCAATGCCCAGCTGCAACATCTGCTCGCGCACATCGGCGGGCAGGTCGGCAGTGGCCACGTCGCGGATTACCAACGGCTCGCGCTGGTCGAGCAGCCGGGCGTACACTCGCCGGAAGCCCCCCTGAAAATCGTTGGCCCGCATGGGCTTGGTGAGCAAGCTGTGGTTGATTTTGCTCCCAAAATCAACAAAGGCTCGTTTCTTCTCATCAAAAGCCGCCACGCCCAGCTGCACCGACGGGTTGCCAAACAGCACCCGCAGCTTCTCCTGAATTTGCTCGAAATGCGCCGGCGTTTGCAGCACATCGTGTTCCAGCAAGTCGTATTTCAGTTCCGACAGTGTTTCCTGCGTCGTGACATCAACCAAATGAACGACGCTAAAACCCTCAAAAATAAAGTTTTGAGGCGGCAGCATTTCTTGCAGTAAATCGAGCCGGTGGCGGTTATGCACCAAAAATTCGAGCTGTTCAACGCTAAGCTCGGGCTGCTGACCTGTGGTGCGAACGGTGATGAATTGCGAATTAAACTCGGCGCCAAAGTGCCGGTACAGGCCAATTTCGTAGTCCGGCACAGTAAAAACCAGCGTGCTGTTGTCGGGTGCATCGGCCCCGTAAAGGCGGTGCAGGATAAGCTGATAGGCCATGCGCTCCATGTGCTGCTCCAGTTGCTGGGCATCCATGTTCAGCGGCTGCTTCACACTGCGGTCCTTGTTGAGAATGAGGCTGGCAAAGCTGGGCGTAGCGAAAAAACTACGGCGGCTGAACGGCGGCATCACCGCCCCCAAATCACTGTCGAACGAGGCCACCGGAAACACGGCCAGCATGAGCACGGCAATGAGGTCGGTACCGTGGGCCAGCAACTTTTCGGCGTCGTCGATGCTGCCCCGCAGCCAAGGGGCTTCGTTTATCTGCCCGCCAATGGAACGGGCCAGGGAGGCCACGCCAGGGTTAGCAGCGGTTTCCCAGGTCTGCCAATAGGTCAGCAACGGCTCCAGACTGAGGACGGTGACGAACGGAAATTCTTGCTGCACCATGGGCGCAACGGGGGTTTCGGGCACGGGAACAAGGACTTTGGGCATAGAGAAAGGCATCGGACCGGGCTTATACGCAGGGCTGTATCCGGTGGGCAACCCGGCCGCTAGCGGCGCGTCAGCACCAAGGGCCGGGGTAGACGGTCGTCCTGCTCGGTGAGGTCGTAGTGGGTGGAGCCGATAGGCAAGTTTTTATTGGTGACTACCACCGTTTTGCGTGAGTTGCGAAAACAGCTGCAACAGCCGTTGCCCGCCAACTCGTCGCGCAGCTCAATGTCGCTCAGGCGATAGCGTTGCTCGGGCCGCAGACCAGG
>JANXUO010000002.1 GCA_025356245.1 Hymenobacter sp. | reverse complement strand
GTTCAATACCTACATCAAGGGCGCTACAGCGGCCGTGGACCAGCAGCTGCGGGCCAACGGCAACGACTGGCTGGTGAAGGTGTTTTCGGATAACGCCGGGGCCGTGCGCATCAACGCCGACTCGCTGTTTGTGTGGAAGGTGGAAACCCATAATTCGCCCTCGGCCATCGACCCCTACGGCGGGGCCATTACCGGCATTTTGGGCAACAACCGCGACCCGCTGGCCACCGGCATCGGCGGGGCGCGGCTGCTCTTCAACACCAACGTACTGTGCTTCGGCAACCCCGAGTACGCCGGCCCGCTCCTCACCGGGCAGCTGCACCCGCGCCGCATCCTGGAGGGCGTGCGCAAGGGCATTGAGGACGGCGGCAATAAGTCGGGCATCCCCACGGTGAACGGGGCCATCGTTTTCGACGACCGCTACGCCGGCAAGCCGCTGGTGTACTGCGGCACCGGGGCCGTAATGCCCATGCAATTTGCGGGGCTGGACTCGTGGGAAAAGAAAATTGACGCCGGCGACCGCATTGTGATGGCCGGCGGCCGCGTGGGCAAAGACGGCATCCACGGCGCCACGTTTTCGAGCATCGAGCTGGACGAAAACGCGCCCGCTACGGCCGTGCAAATCGGCTCGCCCATCACCCAGAAATTGGCCATGGATTTTCTGCTGCTGGCCGCCCGGCAGGGCCTGCTGAAATGCAGCACCGACAACGGCGCGGGCGGCCTCTCGTCGAGCGTGGGCGAGCTGGCCAGCATCTCGGGCGGCGCGGTGGTGGAGCTGGCGCACGTGCCGCTGAAGTACCCCGGCCTGCGGCCCTGGGAAATCTTCCTCAGCGAGTCGCAGGAGCGGTTTACGCTGGTGGTGGAACCCGAAAAGATGGCCGCCCTGCTGGCCTTGGGTGCCGAAATGGAAGTGGAACTGACGGACATCGGGCACTTCACATCGGACGGCGTGCTGGCGGTGAATTTCGCCGGACAGCCGGTGGCGCGGCTGGCGCTGGAATTTCTGCACGAGGGCGTGCCCCGCAAGGTGTTGGACGCTGTGCTTAATGAGGAATTGGGAATGAGGAATGAGGAATTGGTTTCGTCTGCTAACTCCTCATTCTTCATTCTTCATTCTTCATTAAGCGTAAGCGACACGCTATTTGCGCTGCTTGGTTCCCTCAACATCTGCTCCCGCGAGGCCGTCATCCGCCAGTACGACCACGAGGTGAAGGGCCGCACCATCATTAAACCCCTCATGGGCGCCACGGGGCAGGCCCCGCAGGATGCCGCCGTGGTGCGCTTCAACTTCGAGAGCTGGGAGGGCGTGGCGGTGAGCAACGGCATCATCCCGCGCTACGGCGATTTGGACGCCTACCAAATGTCGGCCGGGGCATTTGATGAAGCTGTGCGGCAGATAATTGCGGTGGGCGGCCGGCTGCCTAATTTGAGTTACGGCGACGGGAATTTCTGGTCGGTGAACGACAACTTCTGCGTGCCCGACTCGGTGTACGACCCCGTGGGCAACCCCGACGGCAAGCACAAGCTGGCCAAACTGGTGCAGATGTGCCAGGCCCTGCGCGATGCCTGCGTGGCCTACTGCATTCCGCTGACTAGTGGCAAGGACTCGATGAAAAACGACTTCAAGGCCGACGGCGTGAAGATTTCGGTGCCCCCCACGGTGCTGTATTCGATGACGGCCAAGCTCGACGACGTGCGCCGCACCATCACCAGCGACTTCCAGCAGGCCGACGACGTGGTGTACCTCCTCGGCGAAACCTACGACGAGCTGGGCGGCTCCGAGTACCTGGCCCTGCACGGCCAGCTGGGCACCCAGGTGCCGGTAGTGCGCTTCGGGGCGGCCAAGGCGCTGTACGTGCTGGTGGGCAAGGCCCACGCCGCCGAACTCCTCCAAAGCTGCCACGACCTGAGCGACGGCGGCCTGGCCGTGGCCTTGGCCGAATGCTGCTTCGGCTACGACCACGGTGCCGAAATTGAACTACCCGAAACGGCCCTCACGCTGCCGCAACTGCTGTTTTCGGAGTCGCACTCGCGTTTTGTGGCCACCGTGGCCCCGGCTGATGTGCTGGCGTTTGAGGCGCTGCTCGGGAGCCGGGCCACGCGCCTGGGCCGCGTGACGGCCGCCCCGCGCCTCGTACTGCGCCACGCCGGGCAGGAAGTGCTGGCCGCCGACAGTGCCGACCTCCGCGCCGCCTGGACCAACGGCCCGGTGAACCGCCTGCTGGGCGTGAGTGAAAAAGTGCCTTCCCATCATTTTACGCAAGGCTAATGGCACATAACGCAAACCAATTGGCCCAAAACTCCGCGCCGACAGCACAAAACGACGGCGTGGGAGTACATAATTCCCAGCCAGCGGCACAAACCCCGGTGGCGGGCACGGCCGTACTGCCTCGGGCGCTGGTACTCACCGGCTTCGGCATCAACTGCGAAGAGGAAATGGCCGCTGCCTACCGCCTGGCCGGGGCCGAAGCCACGATTGCACACCTCAACAAAGTGCTGCACGGCCGCGTCAGCATCCACGATTTCGACGTGTTGAACTTTCCCGGCGGCTTCTCGTTCGGCGACGATTTGGGCTCCGGTGTGGTGCTGGCCAACAAGCTGCGCTACCGCCGCCTCGACGCGCAAGGCCGCACCTTGCTCGATGACATCAAAGAATTTGTGGCCAACGGCGGCTTCGTGCTCGGCATCTGCAACGGCTTCCAGGTGCTCGTCAAGCTGGGCCTGCTGCCCGACCTCGGCGGCACGGCCACGCCCGAGGTGACGCTGACGCACAACGCCAGCGGGCGCTACGAAAACCGCTGGGTGCGCCTGCGCGTGAACCCCGCTTCCCGCACGCCGTTCCTGCGCGGCATCGACACCCTGGAAATGCCCGTGCGCCACGGCGAGGGCCGCCTCGTGCTGCCCGACGCCGCCACCGGCGAAGCCCTGGCCGCTGCCGGCCTCAACTGCCTCGCCTACATCGACGCCAACGGCGACGGCACTTCCGCTTACCCCTCAAACCCCAACGGTGCCGATTTGAACTGTGCGGGCCTGTGCGACCCAACAGGGCGGATTTTTGGGCTGATGCCGCACCCGGAGGCTTTTCTGACGGTTTATAATCATCCGCAGTGGCGGCGCAAGCTGCGTGCGGGGGCAGGGGAGGAAGGAGAGGGGTTAAGGATTTTTAGGAATATTGTGGGGTGGATTGAGGAGGGTCGGGCCATTGGTTCCCTTGTTTTCACCCCTGCGGAGCAGGCCGAAGGCTCGAACACATTGGCGGAGGAGCCGGAGGGGGCTTACAACCGAAGCGGTGAGTACAAGGCTGGGACTGATGCCCGGCTCACCGCCAACAAAAAAGACTGGGAAGACAAACTGAAGTCGTTCGGGCGGCTCATGCGGCATCAACCTACTCCGGCCGAGGATGCTTTGTGGCAAGCCGTACGAAACCGACAGCTGGCGGGCGTGAAATTTCGCCGTCAGCACACCATCGGACCGTTTATCGTTGACTTTTTTAGCCCTGACCATCAATTGATTATTGAGGTTGATGGTCAGGTGCATCGGGAAGTGGGGCAAGCTGAGTATGACGCGGGACGCACCCACGAGTTGGAAAGTTTGGGGTATCGCATTGTTCGGTTTTCGAACGAGGAAGTGCTTGCTGGACTGTCGATTGTACTTCAAAAAATAACGGCTGCATTGTGAGTAGGACCCTTATCCACTCCTGGCGTTGGCCTCACCCCCCTAGCCCCCCTCTCCGGGGGAGAG
>JANXUO010000673.1 GCA_025356245.1 Hymenobacter sp. | reverse complement strand
CGTGCTCAAGTAATTCATCCAATACAACGATGCGAGCGAGATGCCTCGGCTACGCTCGGCATGACGTTCCTGAAAGCAATAAATCGAAAAAATGCCCGACCTCTCAATCAATTTTGCCGGCATTAAAGCGCCGAACCCGTTCTGGCTGGCTTCGGCCCCGCCCACCAACTCCGGCTACCAGGTGATGAAAGCCTTTGATGCCGGCTGGGGCGGCGCGGTGTGGAAGACGCTGGGCGTGCCCGTCGTGAACGTGTCGAGCCGCTACGGCGGCCTGAACTACCGCGACAAGCGCTTGATAGGCTTCAACAACATCGAACTGATTTCGGACCGGCCGCTGGCCGACAACCTGCGCGAGATTGAGGAGGTGAAAAAGCGGTTTCCGAACCACGCCGTCATCGCCTCGCTCATGGTGCAGACGCGGCAGGAGTGGCACGACATTGTGCGCCAAAGCCAGGACGCGGGCGCCGACGGCTTCGAGCTGAACTTTGGCTGCCCGCACGGCATGTGCGAGCGCGGCATGGGCTCGGCCGTGGGGCAGGAGCCCAAGGTGTTGCAGATGATTGTGGAGTGGGTGATGGAAGTAGCTACCAAACCCGTCATCGTAAAGCTGACGCCCAACATTTCGGACATTACGGAGCCCGCCCTGGCGGCGCGGCGCGGGGGGGCCAATGCCATCTCGCTCATCAATACGATTCAGAGCATTGTGGGCGTTGACCTCGACCTGTATGCGCCCTACCCCATCGTGGACGGCAAGGGCAGCAACGGCGGCTACTGCGGCCCGGCGGTGAAGCCCATTGCCCTGAACATGGTGAAGAACTGCGCCCAGCACCCCGACATCAAGCTGCCCATCTCGGGCATTGGCGGCATCGAGAACTGGCGCGACGCGGTGGAGCACATTCTACTGGGTGCCAGCTCAGTGCAGGTATGCACGGCGGCCATGCACTTCGGCTTCGGCATCATCCGCGAAATGACTTCGGGCCTGGAGCAGTACATGGTAGAAAAGGGCTTCAACACCATTTACGACATGGTGGGCAAGGCGCTGCCCAACGTGCTGCACTGGGAAGACCTGAACATGAAGTACAAGGTGACGGCCAACATCAACGCCGACAAGTGCATTGGCTGCCAACTCTGTTACACGGCCTGCGAAGACGGGGCACACCAGGCCATCCGGCTCAACACTGGCACCCGCGTACCCGAAATCATCGACGAAAACTGCGTGGGCTGCAACCTCTGCTCACTGGTGTGCCCTGTGGAGCAGTGCATCACGATGGAGCGCACCGACGACGGCACCCAGCACCTCACCTGGAAGGAGCGCACAGCGGCCGGCGCCGCCCCCACCGAGTTCAACGACGAGCGGGCCGGCGGACGGCACCACTGGGTGCCCGAGCCCAGCGCCGCCTTGGGCAAGGAGCGTCACAAAACCTTGCCCGGCCGGGCGCGGGCGCTGAACGAAGAATTCGCGGCCCAGTAAAGGATAAAGCACAAGCCGAAATCGGTAGCCATGCGCTGCCACTTCCAACGCAAAACGCCCTGCCGATTGATTCGGCAGGGCGTTTTGCGTCGCGGTTTTGAGCGGTGGGCTATTGCTGCCGCCGCACTTCAACCCAGCCCTTGGTGGCGGTACCACTGGGCTCGGTGAGGTAGTAGTAGTACACGCCATCGGGCTGGCCTTCGCCGTTCCACTGGTTCTGGTAGCTGGCGTATTCGTTCACCTTGCGGCCCCAGCGGTTGTAAATTTCCAGCTTCGAGCCCAACAAATTGCCCACAATAACAAAGTTGTCGTTCAACCCGTCATTGTTGGGAGTAATAATGTTGGGGATTTGGAAGTAAGGCACAACTACGGTGCGGGAAAAAATTGAGGGCGCGCATGTTTGGCGGCTGGCCGTGGTGGCCACACGCAGGCGGATGATGTAGTAGCCGGGGATAACAAGCGGCACGGAGGCAGGAGCAATGGCCGCCGGGCCGCGGGCAAACGTGACTTCCGGGCTGTTAGCAACGGCTTCGCCGCTGGTGGTGCGCACGCGCTGATACGTGTAGCGCACGGTGTCGGCCGCGAAGGGCGTAGCACCGTTGCTCAACCGCGAGGTATTGGCGAAGGAAAAGGTGATGGGCGGCAGCAACCGTCCGCCCCGACTACCGGAAACAGTAGAAACCGAGTCGCTGACCGTGAAGCCGGCCACGGCGTTGGGGACCACCCTAATGGTGATGCTGCCCGTGCTTTGGCAACCTAGACCTGAAGCACTGGCCACGGCCAACGAGTAGCGCGTGGTGCCCTGCGGGGTGATGGTGAGTTGGTTGGAGTTGCTGCCCGACACGCCAGGGCCGCTGTAGGCAAAGTTGTAGGTGTCCACGATGCCGTCGGAGCGCACGGCGCTGCCACGCAATGTAACCGAGGTGCCGGCGCATATCACCGTATCGGAAGCAGCAATGGTAACGAGCGGAGCCGGGATGACCCGAATGGTGATGGTGCGAATGCCCTCGCAGCCAAAGCGCGGGTCACCGCTGGCCGTTAGGGTGTAGGTCGTCGTCACCAACGGCGACACCGTTACTTGGTTGGTGGCGTTGTTGTTGGTACCGGGGCCGCTCCAGCGGTAGGTGTAGGTGTCCGCAATGCCGTCGGCACGCGAAGCACTGCCCCGTAGCGTGACGGGGCTGCTGGCGCACACCACCGTGTCGGTGGCCGTGATGGCCACCACCGGCTGCGGCAACACCCGCACCAGCACCGAGGAGCTGTCGCCGCAGGCGTTAAAGCCTTGGCCGTTGACCGGGAAGTTGCCCGTGCGCGGGTTCGAGAACAGCGTGTAGCGGGTGGTGACGGTTGGGCGCACCACGATGGGGAGGGCCCGCACGTTGGATGCTGAGCGCACCGTGGGCAAGCCGTTACCGCCGGGCGCGTACCACAGCAGGTCGTAGCTCTGCGCCACGGTCGAGATGCGCGTGCCCACCACCTGCCGCACCGAGTCGATGGCCGTCAGAAAGCCGTTGAGGTTCACGGCCCCGCCGGGGCACACCGAAACGGTTTGGGTACTGCCGGCGCCGGTGCCATTCAGGCCCACCGACGTAACTTGCGACTGTACGCGCACCTTGCGGCCGTCGCGCACAAAAATCTCGATAACCCGCGTTTGAGTGCCTTTGATGGGGCATGCGTTGTCCTCAACCAAGTACGTCAGGCTGAGGGTTTGGCCCACGTAGATGGGGCTGGGTTGAAACGTAAGCGTCAGCACCGGCGCCGTGGTGTTGTTGCCGGCGAGTGTGGCCGTGCCCAGGCTGGCGGGCAACAGCGTAGCAAGCGGCGTCGAACCGGTGTAGCTGACGGTGAGCAACTGGTTTTGACTCACCGGGTTAGTGGGCGTCACAATGTTGTTAGGGTCGGTGAAGATGATGCGCGCCTGGCTGAAGTTGCACGACGAAATTTCGATGCGCGTCCGAATGGGTGAGTTCACGGCCGTACCCCCCACCGTAGTCGAGTCGATGACGCCTACCGGCGGGTTGGGCGAAAGATTGCCCGTACCCAGCACTACCGTCACCAGAAAGTCGCGCCGCACCGAGCCAATCAGCACCTTGCCGGAACGACCAGCTACCCGGCGGTATTCCGATATTTTACACACCACCACGTACTTGTTGTCGCCGGTGACGGGCGTTGTGGTCAAGTAGCGGTTGGGGGTGAAGGTGAGCAGGCCCGTTTGGGGCACAAACGTCAGATTTGGCGTCATGGTATAAGTACCGCCAGCGCACTGTGTGCTGGTGTAGCCCACGGCAATGGGCATCTGGGCACTATAGAGACGGCCGGGGCCCGTAGGCGGGCACACAAACGTACAGCCCGGCACCACAGGACTGGGGGTGCAAGTGCCTGGAATAGGCTTGTAAATGTTGTTAATCCCGCAGGCCGACAGGGGCGTTTCCAGGCTGTAAACCAGCGAGTCGCCATCGGGCTCATTAGCAGCAAACGAGATGGATTTCTGCTGATTAACTTCTACAAAAGGCACCGGCAAATCGAGCGTCGAGTACTGCGGCGAGTTGTTGCGTACCGTCACGGCCGGGCCGCCGGCCGTAGGCACAAACTGCGAGTAAAGCCGGGCTTCGAAGCGAAACGCATCCTGGCCCGTGAGGTTGGCCGTGTTGGGACGGCAGCAATCGTTCACGCCCAATATCCACTCGGGCGCCGGGGCCAGGTTAATGTTTCCCCGAAAGCTCTGGTACTGGTAGAGGGGCCGGGGGCTAGTGGCAGTGCATTGCGCCGTGGCCTGCACAATTCCGCAATACGGAGTACCAGTAACGGGGGCTCCCACTGCATTGAGGGTAGCCGTAACTGAAGTGCCGGTGCAGGTGGCGCGGCTGGCGGTCAGCGAGAGGGTAGTAGGCAGTGAAATGCCTGTGCAATCGCGGAAGTAAGTGACGGTCACCTCGTATTGGTCGGTGCCGGTAGTGGTACCCGGCCCAATGTAACGGTAGCTGATTTGGCCGCCTTGAATGTGCGAGGCCCGCGCAGCCTGGGCTGCCGTCAGCAGGAGCAAGGCCATCAGTAACCGACTCCAGATTGAATGTACTGTTTTTCTCATGATTGAGTAGAAAGGAAAGGACGAAAAATTGGCCAAAGACTGAGAATACGCAAAAATGCTGGTCCTGCTCTCGAAATAAAAACCAATAAAGCAGGGCCGACGCGGCTAGCAATAAAAATGCCACGATAAGCTTCAAAAAAATCTTTTTAGAAAAAATTTACCGCAGTTGAAACTTACATGCCGGCTGGCCCGGCATTGCGGGCGGCCCGGCATGACGGGCGGGCCGGTGCGCAGGCTGTAAGTCTGTTGCCGCTGCCCAAAAAAAAGCCCCGTTGCTTGCTGGCAACGGGGCTTCTCGTCAAATTTTTGTTCGATTAATTCCCTTTTTTACCCGGCCCTTTGCCGCCGCTTACCGACATGGGGCGGT
The DNA here is from genome assembly GCA_025356245.1 of Hymenobacter sp. Taxonomy (GTDB): domain Bacteria; phylum Bacteroidota; class Bacteroidia; order Cytophagales; family Hymenobacteraceae; genus Hymenobacter. Next base: position 268 of record JANXUO010000673.1, on the reverse strand, counting down.
TGCCCTGCGGGTTGCTGCGGATGTTTTGCACCCCGTGGCCGGCGCTGTTGCCGTCGGTGGTGTTGCCATGGGCCGACACGTCGGTCGTGTTGGGGCTTTGCACCTGGGTGCTCTTCTTTTTGGTGTTGGCGGCAGGGTTCACCGACGTTTTCTCGTTCTGGAGGTCGGTGTCTTTTTTGGCGAGGCCCATGGCGGTAGTGGGTTAGAGTAGGAGGATGTATTGTGTACCCAAAACCGGCCGCCGGGGTTGCCGCTACGCCAGCGGCTC
>JANXUO010000627.1 GCA_025356245.1 Hymenobacter sp. | reverse complement strand
CCGCCAACAATAATGATAGCCATACTGCGAAAGTAGCGCCGTTGGCTAGTTAACGACCGGCCGGGCAGCCGAATCGGTCTCCAAGACGGCAAACGTGGCCGCCCGCACGGTGTGACCATCGGCCAGTAGCAGGCTGGGGCGCAGCCGCATGCCCAGACGCATGGGACGGCGGCGGCGGTCGGCGAGGCCCACGGCGAAGTTGCGGAGCGCGGGCAGCGCGTCGTTGCCCAACAGCTGGTGCGTATTCAGCTCAAAAGTCAGGGGGAGCGTAAAGGTGGTAGCTGCGGCGGGCACGGGCTGGTTGGCCACGGCCCGGCCGCCGCCCAGCGGCTTGCCATCCAGCAACACCTCGTAGTCGTAGCCGGTGAGGGTGCCGGGCTGTTCGCCAGTGGTTTGGCCTTCGAGTACGAGGCGCATTTTGAGGGGCAGCGGGCCACTCACGTACTCGCGGATGAGTTGACTGCGGGTGGCCAGGTTCAGGTCTTCGGGCTCGCGCATGGCTTTCACATCGATGCTGCCGAGGGTGGCTTCGTCAATTTGCACCAGCCGAAATTGCATGGGCACCGCGCTGGGGGTTTCGCGGACTTGCTCGCCCAGCGTACATTGGGCTAGCATAAGGCCCAGTAGCACAGTGCCTGCTGCCTTAAAAGCTAATGGTAGTGGTTGTTTCATGCTGAAATCAGCTTTTGTAAGGATAAAAAACTATATGCTAGCCAGATACAAGACAGTGTTTTCGGGGCTGCCGCAATGTACGTAAGTGCTGGGTATTTGGTCGCAGCCCGCCCGGTGGTTACGCTACAGCACCAGCAGCCGCAACCCCAGCCCCAGCGCTAACGTGGCGCTGCCCAGGGCCAGCATTACGCGTCCGTGGTAGCGGGCGATTTCCGAAAAACCGGGCACTGTGCGGCCATCGGGCAGGGTTTTGCGGTAGCGCCACAAGCTCCAGCCAATGGCCATGCCCAGGATGCCGCCCAGCACCGACAGAGCATAACCGGCTACTATCCAGCCGGTGGGGCTGGCATCGGGTGCCGCCAGCATGGCGGTGTGTTGAGTACGCAGGGCCAGCAGGGCCGCGTCGGTCACGGTTTCGCCGCGCTCGCGCAGCAGCCGGGTGGCCAGGGCCACGTCGTGGCTGCTCCAGGCATCGGGCTGCGCCAGCAGTTCCCACAGCTCGGCGTTGCTGAAGGCAAAAAGGTAGTAATCCGACGGCAGCTCGCCCAGCGAATCGGCGGCCTGTTGCTCCTCCAACTGCCGCACTCGTGTGAAGTCGTCGGGCCGCAGCCGCACCACGAATTGCTCGTCCGAAGCCACGCCCAGCGCCGCGTTGAAGCGGGCCGGGGCATGGTCGGTGGCGTAGGCAATGCGTTGGTCGTCAAGTAACGCTAGCAGCGGCGCGGCCACGGCCAGGTTAGGAAAGGTACGGTAGGTGATGAGGTCGGGCACGAGCGAAGCGGGCAGCAACAAAATCAACCTGCCTGCGTCAAATTTACGACGATTACGCCGTGGGTTTCGGCTGCATTGGCCACAAAAAAAGCCGGAAGCGTCGGCTTCACGGCATGAAATCCAAAAAAAATTGCAAATCAATCAAACAGATTTGACGGATGCATTCACTTGCTTTTGATAAAGTCAGCAATTGAATTGACGTACAAAATCGAGTCGGTTTCGAACAACGTGTTGTGGCGGGCCTTGGGAAATTCAACCAGTTTTTTGGGTGAAGCCGTCAGACCTTGAAACAACGTGCGGGCCAACGGAATAGGGGCCGTTTCATCTTCCTGGCCGTGCAGCATTAGCACGGCCGTTTTCAGCTTGGCTGCGTCTGCGCTCACTGTCAAGGGAATGGCCGCCACGTTGATTTTTACCAGCATTCGTTTCGGAAATTTAATGTGTTGCTCGTAGAACTTGGCGGTTTTAACAGGGTCATCGATAGCCGACTCCAGAATCAGTCCGCTTAGGTTATTCGCAGCCCCAAGCCGCAACGCGGCGGCACTGCCCAACGAGAAGCCATAAATCATAATCGGCCGCCCCGCCGACTCCTCCCTAACATAACGCAACGCCGCCTCGCTGTCGGCATAAACATTAGCCACGGACGCGGTTCCGCCCGACTTGCCGTAGCCCTGATAATCAGGGGCGAATACGTCAAAACCGAGTTGTTTGAAAAGCTTTATCTGGTGATACTCCTCCTTGTCCCAAACCGAACCGGAACTGCCGTGCAGATAAAGCAAGCAGTTGGCGGCGCTTGAATTGGGAAACCGGATGCCGTTGATTGTTTGTCCGTTGCCACTCTTGAATTGAAATTCCTGAAACCCGTCGGCGCTGGAAAACGCTGCCAACTCTATGGGAGCCAAAATAGATTTCTCCGTGATGGAAACGGTGCGACATCCCGCCGCAAAGCCAAGAAGGACGGCCGCAACAGCGACCGTCCTTGCTTTGATTGGCAGAAGGTGCATCAGCCCCAAGTCCATCCGACAGTTTTGGTTACGGTGTAGCCGCTGCCGGAACTGTACGAGCCTGACACCTCTTGTGTGGTGTCTTTGCAACGCCTTACAGCCGTAGGCTGTTCGGGCATCTTGACAACCAAGTTCCAGTGACTTTTCTCGAAAGCAAGGGCGATGCTGTATGTCATCTCGTCGGCGAACGACTCATCGAATTGCGCGATGATTTCCTCATAAGCCTTGTCGAGGGTGAATGACTCTGTCAAGTAGCCCTTCAAGCCCGCCTTACGCAGGTTGTCGGCCACTTCCTTGCGTTGCTCGTCAGGCATGGCCATGATTTCTTTGATGTGGCTGTCCACATTTTCTTGACGGAATTCGGGCTTTTCCATGAGATGATGGGTTAGTGGTGGGAATTGCCCGTCAAAGGTTAGGGAAAAAAAAACGCTCATGCAAGTTTTATGGAAAAATAATTCGTGCGTAAACAGAAAAACCCCGCCCACGAGTTGTGGGCGGGGTTTTGAGCAGAAAAAAACTTTTTACTTGGTCACTTCCTCGTAGTCCACGTCGGTCACGTTGTCGCCCCCGGCCGGTTGGCCCTGGCCTTGGCCGCCGTTGCCGTCGCCGGCCGCGCTGCCAAAGTCAGCGCCGGGGAAACCGCCCGGCTGCCCGCCTTCGGCCCCGCCGGCGGCGTACATCTCCTGCGAAGCGGCCTGCCAGGCCGTGTTGATGGCCTCCATTGCGGTGTCGATGCGGGCAATATCCTTGCTTTCGTGGGCGGCTTTGAGGTCGGCCAACGCACCCTCAATGGCTGTTTTATTGCCGTCGCTCAGCTTCTCGCCGTACTCTTTGAGCTGCTTTTCGGTTTGGAAAATCATCGAGTCGGCGGCGTTCATTTTGCCGATGCGCTCGGTTTCGGCCTTGTCAGAATCGGCGTTGGCGGCGGCTTCGTCGCGCATCCGCTTGATGTCGGCATCGCTGAGGCCGCTGCTGGCTTCGATGCGTATTTTTTGCTCCTTGCCGGTGCCTTTGTCCTTGGCCGTCACGTTGAGAATGCCGTTGGCGTCGATGTCAAAAATGACTTCGATTTGCGGCACCCCGCGCGGGGCCGGCGGAATGCTGTCGAGGTGAAACTTGCCGATGGTGCGGTTCTGGCTGGCCAGCGGACGCTCGCCCTGCAGCACGTGGATTTCTACCGAAGGCTGGTTATCGGAAGCCGTCGAGAACGTTTCCGATTTCTTGGTCGGGATGGTGGTGTTCGACTCGATGAGCTTGGTCATCACGCCGCCCATCGTTTCGATGCCGAGCGAAAGGGGCGTTACGTCGAGCAGCAGTACGTCCTTCACCTCGCCGGTG
>JANXUO010000588.1 GCA_025356245.1 Hymenobacter sp. | reverse complement strand
AATAGCTGATGGCTGTTAGCCAGGTTTTTTTCGTGAAGGGAGGAGAACGCGACAGGCATTTATGAACTTGGCCAGAGCTATCAGCTACTAGCCAACGGCTAAAAAAGAGCCGGGCATAAAAAAACCGCCTGTCGGGGCGGTGGCGGAGGAACGAGTGACCGGCGCTGCTCGCAGCGCCCGGCGTACTACCCGGCCTCCGGCAGATGGTGGTGGTGATGCACGCCCACGGCCGATACCCGAACGGGTACCGAAGCAACGGCAGCAAACAGGAAGGTGGGGGTTTTCATCGAGCACAAAGGTAGGCGGCAAATTCAAAACGACAAGCGGTTTGGTGCGAAACTGGGCGGCGCTGGGCCACAACGCCCGTCATAAAGTTGGGCTTCGCTGGTCAGCAGCCCGTCGGCAATGGCCATTCCGGTGAGGGTGGAGGCGAAGGACTTGCCCACGGAACGGGCATCGTGCCGGGTTTGGCGGGTGGTCCCGTTGAAGTATTCCTCCACGAGCAGCCGCCCGTTTTCGAGCACCACCACGCTGCTGATGCCCTTGAACACGCCACCCTCAATGCTGCCTTTCAGGGCCTTGATTTTGTCGGCATCGAAGCGCTCCGCAGACACCGGCAGGCCCGGATACGGCACCAGCGGACGCAGGCGGATGGTTTTGGGGTCGATGACGGGCGTTCGCACCTCGAGCACGACTTGCCCGGCGGCCAGCACCGGCCCCAGCAGCAGCGCCGTGGTTTGGAGGTAAGGCCGAATTTCGACCCGCAAAACGTGCGGCCCTTCCGTCAGGGCCTTATCGCCGCCGCCGGCCAGAAACCGGTTCCACAGCGACTGGCTCCACCAACTGGTGGCCGTTTCGTTGTTTGCCAGCGGCTTGTGCCACACCGTTTCGGTGTTTTTGAGGGCGGCGTACGGCGCGCCGGGGTGCAGGTTGCTGACGTACACGCGCCGTTGGTCGATGAAAAAGGCAAACTGAAAGTTGCCGTTTTTCACCAACGAATCGGCCGTTGCGGCCGGGGCCAGGCCGTGCAGGGCGTTGGTCAGCGAAGCCCCCAGAAACGCGGTGACGAACAAGCTGCTCTTCGGCGTGAACACACAGGAGCGGGCAAATGCCGCATCGGCGTAGGCATCGGCGGCCACCGGCTTCGCACTGAAAAGAATTTCGCCAACGTGAGCCCTATGAAACGGGGAGCCAATGCCGTTATCGGGGACAAAGGGCGCGGGTTGGGCGAAGAGCCGCGAGGCCGTAAGCACCAGTAAGAGGGACAGCGCCAGACGTTTCATGGAAGCAGGGAGGGGAATTGTGGATGCAAAACTACCCCCCACCCTACTCCATAAAATAGGACAGATTTAACGTGGCCCCGGTGTGCCGCCAAACCGTGCTTGGGGGCATCACCGCAACAGCAGTTGCCGGCACCGGGCGGGCCGCTCGTGCATGACGGCCTTGAAGCAGCGGATGAAATGGCTTTGGTCAAAAAAACCACAAGCCAACGCAATATCCAGCAGCGACAAATCGGGCTCAAAAAACAGCGTAAGCGCCTGCTGCACTCGCAGGTGGCGCACATATTGGCCCAAAGTGGCGGAGAAATACAGCGGGAAACTCCGGGATAAATGCGCCGGGTGAATGCCCACCTGCTGGGCCAGCGCGAGCAGTGTCCAGGGCACGAGCGGGGCGTCGTGCAGCAACTCGCGCACCCGGCCGACCCAACGCGGGACCGCCGCCGCTGCCTGCGCAGCCCCCTGCGCCAAGCGTTGCAACCCAGCCGCCAACAACGATTCGATGGCCAGGGCACTGGAAGGGTCGTTAAGCTGCGTTTCCTTAAAAATCTGGTAGACGGTATTTTTAACGGCCGGGTCCAACACCCGAACACTGCCCTGCACCGCGTGGGAAACCAGCCCAACGGACGCAAACCACCCCGGCGGCGCTTCGATGTGAAACCCCCGCGTGTAACCCGGCGGCTTACGGTTGTAATGCGCTTCCTGCCAGTGATGGTACAGCAGGCTACCCGCCGTACACAACTGCTGTTGCCGGGCATCCCCTTCCAGCACCTGTCCCGCCAAAATCAGGGTGAAATACGCATTCTCGTGGTAGTGCCAATCGACCCGCTCGTGGGTGTATTCGGTGTCGGTAAGCGTCAGCTCACCCACCCGCAACAGGCGGTTCGTCTGCCCAAAAAACTGGCCGGCACCTAGTTGCTGCATAGGACTTACGCACTTGGTTGAATTTATCATTGAATTTACCAACCGCAAAGCGGCGATGTGTTGGCAGGGTGCTTACGTCATCATTCTACAAAGCTCCCGCCCACGTCACCAAGCCACCTACGCATCGTCAGCCGCGCCAGCGGCGCATCCGTTCCATCCGTTAAATTCTTTTGAATCTGCGGTCTAGAAGCGGGCGATGAGCCGCAGGTTTACCAGGCGCTGCGTCAGGTAGTTGGGCACCGAATACGTGCGGCCGTTGATGTCCTGCAAGTAGCTGTAGCCCGCCACATTGTTGGCGGCCAGCACGTTCAGCACTTCCAGACCCAGCCACAGGCTTTCGAAATTGTAAAAGTGGGTGCGGGCACCGCTGCGCAGGGTCAGCACTTTGCTGAAGCCCAAATCGACCCGCTTGTAGCTGCGTTCGAGCAGGCTGGTGCCCCGGAAATCGGGCAGGCCGGGGGGGCTGAAGGGCAGGCCGGTGCCGAACACCACGTTCACGTAGCCGCGCACCGAGGGGTTGTTGGGCAGGTGGTCCTGGAAGAAGATGCCAACGTTGACGCGCTGGTCTTGCGGGCGGCGGAGGTAGCCTTTTTCGAGGCGGCCGGTTTTGGTGCCGTTCTCGTCGTAGGTGTTGATGGAGTCGAAATCGATATTTTCGCGGGTGGTAAGCACGCCGAGGCTGAACCACGACTCGGCACCTTTCACAAACTCGCCGCTCAGGCGGGCGTCGAAACCGGCGGCGTAGGCCGTGGCGTTGTTCTTGGCGAAATAGCGCAGGCGTACGTTGTCGATGTCGTAGGGCACCACGTCGGTCAGCCACTTGAAATACGCCTCGGTGGTGAGCTTGAACGGGCGGCCGTACTGCTTAAAAATCAAGTCGCGGCCCACAATAAAGTGGTACGAGCGCTGCGCCCGCAGCGCGGGGTTGAGGGCCGAGGTTTGGATGGCGGGCTGGCCCGGCCCGGCCGGCGGCGCTACGCTGGTGTTGCGCAGCTCGCGGTAAAACGGGGGCTGCGCGTACACGCCCAGCGCCAGCTTGAAGCTGCGCCCGGCGTGGCGGCGGCTCTGCTGCGCGTACTGCAGGCGCGGGCTGAGCACGGTTTGGCCGTTCACGTCCCAGTAGTGCGCCCGCAGGCCGTAGCTGAGGGTATGCAACGAGTCGAACCGCCAGGTGTCCTGCACAAAGCCCTGGGTGCGGGTACTTTCCAGGCCCAGCGTGGCCAACTGCCGGGTGCGGCGGCTGTCGGGCGTGAAATCGGCCGAATCGACGAAGCTGTATTCGTCGAGGTTGTCCTCGATTTTTTCGCGGCCGGTTTTCAGCCCAAAGCGCAGGGTGTGGTTAGGCCCGGCGAGGTAGCGCCCCCGGACCTCGGCACTAAAAACGCGGGCCGTGAGGGCATTGCGCGAGTGCTTAAACTCGGCCCCCACGTTGCGCTGCCGAATGGGCTGGTTGAAGTCTTTGGAGCTGGGGTCGCGGTTGATTTCGGCCAAGCGGTAAGCGGCCTCCACGTCGCGGTACTCAAACTCGCGGGAGATGACGGCCGAGCCCAGCAGCTCCAGCTGCAAGTTGCGGCTCACGTCGTGCTTCAGCGTGAGGCCGCCCTGGTAGGCGTCGTACTGCATCCGCTCGCGGCCTTCGTAGGCGATAAAGAGGCGTGTGAACTGGTTGGTGCTGGTGCTGAAGGTGGCCTGGCCGGTTTCGGGGCTGAAGCGGAAGTCGTTGTGCGCCACCACGCCCAGCAGGCCCAGGGTAGTGCGCTGCATGTCGTCTTTCTTGCCCAGGTTGAGGGTCACGAACGCCTGCGCGTCATAAAACGTGGGGTTGTAGCCGCCCTGCTGCTGGCGCAGCGAACGCAGCACGTACTGGGCGTTTTTGTAACGCAACCCCACCAAGTAGCTGGCCCGGCCGCTGGCCGACCGCGCCTCGGCGTGGGCCGCACCGCCCACGAGGCTGGCCGTGAGCGAAGCGGCAAACTTCTCGGGCGCCTTATACTCCACCGCCAGCACCGACGAGAGCTTGTCGCCGTACTTGGGCTGCCAGCCCCCGGCGCTGAACTCGATGCTCCGCACAAGGTCATGGTTGATGAAGCTCATACCCTCCTGCTGGGCGGTGGTAACGAG
>JANXUO010000550.1 GCA_025356245.1 Hymenobacter sp. | reverse complement strand
GCTGTACTTGAACACACCCACCACTTTCTCGATGCCCGAGGTGTTGGAGGCCAATGTGGAAGGCACCCGCAACGTCACCGACTTGATGTCGTGGTACATGCGCGAGCGCTTCTTGTCAAAAATCATGTCCTCCTTCAGCTCCATCTGGTACAAATCTTTGTACCGATACTCGAAACTGGTGGGCTTGGGCTTCACGGGTGCCGCAGCCACGGCTGGCACATTCTCCATGATAACCCGGCCGCGCCGGTCCTTCATAGGCTTACCGTCGGGGCCAATTTTGGGCTGCTTTTTGGTGGCCGCTCCCTTTTTGGCGGCAGGCTTTGCTCCCCAGCCATCGTCGGCAGCAGCGGCACCACCGCCGAGGTCATCGGCGCTAAAGCCCAGTTTCTTTTCCTCGTCGCTCAACTGAACACCTTCTTCGGCATACGACATGTTGCCCGACACCTCGGGAGCAGTAAAAGTAGAGGTCAGCGAATCGTTTTTATACGCTTGCAACTCACCGCGCTTCACCGCTTCGATGATGACGCGGCTGATTTCCTTGCCCTCCGAAAACATAGGCTTGTTTTGCTTTTCGCGCAAGTCCAACGCCCGCCAGATGCTCTTGCGGAACATTTGGTCGGACACCGGAATGGGCCGCATCGAGCCCGTGCTGCTGGCCGTAGTGGCCTGTTCCTGCGCCGAAGCAGCCATTGACAGTGAGAGCGTAGCCGCTACGGCAGCCAGCGAAAATAAAGGCTTCATGTGGTTGAGCTTAAATAGGGTTTACGTAGAAACGACCGACATAACGCCGGCCGTTCCATTTATATTGCAGCAGCTGAGTGCAAAAGCACATTAAATCAGCGGCACGTTGAATTGCTTGCTTATGTTAACGGTTTCGGTCTGCCCTTGGAAGTTGAGGCGTTGCACCTCTTTCACTTCTATGTAAAGGCGGTCGCCGTCGCGGTATGAGTTAACCACATCGCTCAAATCGGCCTGCGGGCCACTGATGGACTTGGTGGGCAAGGCCGGGCGCTTGCCGCGTACCAGCGTCACTTCGTAGCGCGACACCCGGTAGCGGGCGTCCTCGGGCAGGAAAGTAGCAAAGCTGGCATCCGGAATGGCCTTCAGCAGCATCGAACGCACAGCCGTGCCGGGCGTACCCTGCTTCTCGTTGGCCTCACGGCCACCCACGAAGCACTTAATTTCCGGCTTGGGAATCAGACGCACCTGAAACACTTGCGAACCAATGGCGTTGCCTTCGCTGGCCACGTTCAAGGTTACTTCCTTGGCGTTGGGCACCAACGTTACGTCACCTTTCTGAGCACCGGCAATTACTGCGGCACCCGAAGCTGAGAAGCTTGGCTTGTACTGGGCACCCAAAGCGGGCACTTGCACACTAAGCTTGTTGCCACACTTAAAGTACAGGGCCTGCACCGAAGCCGACTGGATTTGCATCACAGGCTTGGTAATAGTATAAGGTACCAGCACTTTAAAGGTGGTATCGCGACCGTTTTGGTTGAAGCGAATGGTACCTGTCCAGCTAGCTTTGGCGTTACCGTCTTTGTCAAAGGAACCGGGGCGAGCCGTAAACTCCACCTTGCCGTGGCCATTGGATTCCACCTTCAACCCGCCGCCGTTCAGCGTCATGGAAGGGTGAATGCTCGAAGCAGCCGCCGTCAAAAACAGCTCAGCTTTGTACTTGGTACCAGCGGCTACCGTATTGGACTCAGCCGAAGCGAAAGCTCCGATTTTATCAAACACAATGGTTTTTGCACCAACTTTTTGAGCTTGGGCAGTCAATGCCTCGGCTTCGTACTTGAGCACTTCGGTTTCTTTTTGCGAGAGAACGGCGAGGGCCGCCACCAATGGCGTGTTCTCAAAGTTCAGCTCCGCAAAATTCTTGGTGCGCTGGTCGTGCGTAGTGTGCTCTTTCGAGTTGGCAATACGCGGGTCGTCTTTGCCATCAAGTGCCAGCGGCAAGGCACCGGGTACGTAGGTTTTGATGTATTCCGAATACGTGTTCAACTCTGTTTTCAACGGGTAAGCCAAACCGTTCTTCTTGCCGCCCAGCATTACGGGCATCACCTTGTTGTTGGCATCCGGGTCCTTGAAGTCAGTTGCTCCCACGGTATTGCCGGTTGCTACGATGAGCTTGTTGCGCACATCCTGCAAGTAGCCAATCATGATTTTTGTTTTGGCGCGAATTTCTTCGCTTTGCTTCAGCACGTTCAAGTCACGGGCTTGATTCTGGTTTTTGACTACGGCTGCCTGAATACCTTTCACGGTATTGTCGGCCGCTGTTGAGGTTTTGCCGTTGACGTCAATCAAACTGTCGTCGATGAATTTAAACTTCAGCAAGATTGCCGAGTTCACTTGCAGCGCAAGCAGAGCGGTTAGCACGAGGTACATCATGCCAATCATCTTCTGCCGCGGGGTTTCTTTTCCGCCTGCCATTAGTAGGGTTCCTTAATTAAGTGGTAGAAGGATTAATTCTAGCGCATTGCGTAAGCCAACTAGGCTTGCGCAGGAGCCCGCATGGCGTTCAGCATGTTGCCGTACACGCGGTTGAGCGAGGTGAGGTTGCCGGTGAGGGCAGATACCTGCTGCTGGAACTGCTCGGTGTCCTTGCCAGCCTGGGTCATGTTCTCCATGGCTTTGCCGAGAGTACCGTAGAACTGGTTCATCGACTTAAGGTGCGTGTTGGCATCCTTCAACTCCATTTCATACACGGCATTGAGCGCGCCCAGGTTTTTGGTCACATTCTGTACCTGCATGTGGTACTCCTTGGCGTCGTTGGTAGCACTCGACATGGCCGTGATGGCCGTTACCGTGTTCGAGTAAGCTTTATTAATATTGTCGAGCGACGTAGCAGCCGAACGCACCTTGGCGGTATACTCATCGGTAGCGCTGGTAGCCTCACCAAGCTTGGTGAGTTGACCGGCAGTCGTGCTGAGGCGGTTGAGGCCTTGGCCCAGGTTGGCAAGCGCCTCTGGGGTCACGTTGGCATCCTTCAACATGTCGTCGAGCTTTTTGGTCAGGCCCTTACTGTTGCTTTCTGGCAAGTTGCCAACTGCTTCGCCATTGGCCAATTCTGGATAAACCAAGGCCCAGTCAAAATCGTGAGGAGCAGGCTGAAATGCACTTAAAGCGAAGATAAGCGCTTCAGTGCCCAAGCCTACGATGAGCATGGTGTCGGCACCATTCCAGTGCTCAATTTTGAAAAGAGCACCCACGATAACTACAGCAGCTCCAAGTCCGTAGATTTTGGGCATCAATGTGTCGTACAGAAAGCTTTTTTGAGCAGCCATTTTGTTGAGGTTGAAAGGGGTTGAAAAAGGGTTTGGGGAGGTGAAGTGTTGGGTGGTATTGAGTTGTTGTCTTTTAGTTAAGCGCCGCGTTGGTGCCCATGCCAATTTGAATCATCGAGCAACGAAAGCCGATGAACGAACGGGCCGAATCCTGGTATTCGAAATTGCGGGTACCGGTTTCAAGAAAATAAGCAATGTCTTTCCACGAACCGCCGCGCACTACTTTGCGGGGCTCATTATCGTCGGGATTAGTGGGGTTCAAATCCCAAACTATGGGTACCGAGGCCTCCATGTAAGCATCATCGCACCATTCCGACACGTTGCCCGACATATCGTACAGACCAAAGTCGTTGGGGAAGAACGAACCGACTTCCGCCGTGTAGGCGAAGCCGTCGCTTACGTAGTCGCCGCGACCGGGCTTGAAGTTGGCCAGCATACACCCTTTGGTATTGCGCAGGTAGGGCCCACCCCAAGGATAAGTAGCTAGGTCACGCCCACCACGAGCGGCATATTCCCACTCGGCTTCCGAGGGTAAACGAAAGTTCGGGTCGTTGGCAAAGCCCGATTCCTCGCGGGCGGCGTTGCGAAATTTGGTGCGCCAATTACAGAAGTACTTAGCGGCAAACCAATCCACGCCCACTACCGGGTAGTCGTCGAAGGCTGGGTGCGTGTAGTAGTACTCCAGCAGGGGGTCGCCCATGTGGTACGTAAAGTCGCGAACCCAGACCGTAGTATCGGGGTAAAGCTCGGTCATCACGTATTCTTCGCCCAGAACATCAAGCGAATCTTGCTTAATGGCCTCGACAAACTGGCGGTACTCGTTATTGGTAATCTCGGTTTCGTCCATGTAAAAGCCGGCAATGGTTACCTGCTTGTTCATGTTTACCATTGAGGCCGAAATATCCTGGTCGGTCTGGCCCATGTGAAACGTGCCACCGGGGCAGGGTACCATGCCATAAGGAACCTCCTGCGGGTTAAAGAAGGGCCGGTCTTCCGAACCAATCAGGTCGCCGCTGGGGCTTTTACTGGCACACCCCCCTAGGAAGGAGCCCGCAAGGGCAAACAGGGACGCTGCTAGAAGCTTGTTCATGGAGATAATGGGGGGCTGTTTTAATTTAAGTGAGCCGAGTGCACGGGTATTGACTAGCAAATCTACTGTTTTTCGGGCAGATTTACAATACGCTTTTCGACGGGTAATAACTTTTACACGGCGGCCAGCTGTGGTCGTCCTGTGTGTAGCGCATTGCACTACAACGATACGATGCCCGGAAAACGTGTAAGCGCACTGCAGGGTTGTGCCCGGCGTATGTTCTTGTAATAACTAATATTAGAAGCTGTAGCGGGGGGTGCGAATGGCCGGGCGGGTGAGCATTCCCGGCTTGGGCAAACGGTAGCTCAACATGATTTCGTGCGAGCTGAGGGCACGGGCCGCTTGGTCGAACGCTACGAAATCGAACGCGTAACCGAGGCGGAAATTATTATCCTTGGCAAAAGCTACGCCAAGAAGGCCGGAAACAGATTCCTGGTAGCGGTAATTGGCACCGGCCCAGAACTTGTCGTTGAATGTGGCCCGAACCCCGCCCTCGAAGGAATAGTTGCGGGAGTTATCGAATTTGGTATTATTGCTGTAGGAACCGGGCAGCACCGACTTCACCAGCACCATGGGCGTGACGACAACGGCGTCGGAGGCTTCAATATTGTAGCCGGCCGTGAAGTAGGCGTGGTTTTCGGTGAGGTACTTGCTGGCTGTGCCGGCTGCACCAGCGCCCTTGAAGGTGTATTCGGAGCGGGCGATGTTGTTGAGGCTGATGCCGGCGTAGAATTTTGGGGCTTCGTACCAGATGCCGGCGCCGCCGTCGAACTTGTAGTCGGAAGAATTGTCGGGCACGTTAATATCGCCGGGGTCGATGGCGCGGTACGTCCCTTTGCTGAGGTAAGTGTAGATGCCCTGAATGCCCAAGCCCAGCTTGCCTTCGCCCAGCTTGATGTGCTTGGAGTACGAAAGGGCCGAGCTGGTAGTTTTGGCCTGGCCGATTACGTCGTAGTAGACCGAGAGGCCGACGCCGCCGCCCAACACTGCCACCGGCAGCGAAACGGTGAGCATGCCCGTGCGCGGCGCACCACCGTCGTCGATGGTGCCGTTGTAATTTAGGTACTGATAGCGGCCAATGAGAGTGATTTCGCCCTGCCCCTTAATGCCTGCATAGGCGGGGTTGAGCGACATTCCATTGAGGCCGTAATGGGTGAACTGAGGCTGCTGCTGGGCCAGCGCCGAGCCCGCTACTGCCGATAGCAGCAGGGTAGCAAGTACGGTTCCTTTCATACGAACGAAGGTTATGAGGTGAGGTGGAGAAGGGGTGGGGTGGGGGAATAGCTTCCAAATGTAACGGAAAAAGATTTCGCAAAACACTTGGGGTAAAAAAATCGTCTGCGCTTAGCCGCTCATTTTTTTGCGGATGTGGCAGCTGGGTGTTGGGTGTTATTGGCCGTCTGGGGTGTTCTGCTTGCCTGTATTGACACCCTGATGCTGGCGAATGTAGGCTTCAATGGCCCCAGTCATGGATGGGGCATTGGGCATAGGCGCCTCAATGTCAAGAACAAGGCCGGCGTCACGAACGGCTTTGGCAGTGGTGGAGCCAAAAGCAGCGATGCGGGTACCGTTTTGCGTGAATTCGGGAAAGTTGACGAAGAGAGACGAAATACCGGATGGGCTAAAAAAAGCCAGGCAATCGTATTTTACTTCGGCCAAGTCGGAGAGGTCGCTGGCCACGGTACGGTAGATGACGGCCTCGGTGAACTTGAGGTTGTTGGCCCGCATGAACGTCGGAATGTCGTCTTTGCGTATGTCGGAACAGGGGTAAAGAAACATTTCACCCTTATGCTTTTTGATGACATCAAAAAGGTCGGCGGCGGTGCGCTCGCCCACAAAAAGCTTTCGCTTCCGCAATACAATATACTTCTGTAAGTAGTTGGCAGTCTGCTCCGAAATACAGAAATACTTCATCTCCGCGGGCATTTCGAGCTTGGCTTCCTGGCAAATACGGAAGAAGTGGTCGACGGCATTGCGGCTGGTGAAGATGATGGCCGTAAAATCAGAAATATTGATTTTTTCGCGTCGAAATTCCTTGTAAGAAACCGGCTGAATATCAATGAATTCGCGAAAGTCTACCCGGATGCCGTATTTTTCAGCCATGGTCGAATACGGGGATACATCGTTGGCGGGCTTGGGCTGCGTGACCAGGATGCTTTGGATGCGCGTGGCGTGCCGGCCAGTGCCCGGCGTGTGTGCACTCTCAGCCATTTAGAGAAAGTAAGGGTAATGCTTAGGCGATAGAGAATTGAACGGGGGCTACTCAAATTTGTAGCCCGTAATGACAATACTACTAGTTATTGCGCGAAAACGAGCAGGCGCAACAGCACCAGCAGCGGCAAAACTTCAGTTGCGCAAAGGTACGCAAACAAATGAAGATTAAGTAGCGAGGCTTTCTGGTGCAGGGTGCGGGCCACCCGCAACGAGGTGCCAGCCAATGCCAGCCCAGTCGCGCCATCAACGGCCAGGGCTACGGTCTGCGGGTAGCGGGTATTGAGACTGAGGTAGCCGAGCAGCACCAGCGGCACCAGCAGGCTTGCCAGCAGGGTAGTGCGCAAAAACTCGCGGTAGTGGAGGTTGACCATTTCCTGCAAGTCGAATATGTAGCCCATCAACTCCAAAAACAGGTATTTACCCAGAATGTAGGTAGCCACGATGGCGGTGTAGAGCGTTACCCGCGCGGCCACGGCGGTTTCGGGTACGTGCAGGAAACGGCGCAACAACGGCAGGTTTTGCAAATCGGTGTGGATAGCCGTGAGCAGTAGTGCGAACGATAATGAGAAAAGCAGCACCAGGGCCAGGTTTACCACCGAAAAGGCAGGTTTGACGAGGAAGCTTTGCTGGTCGGGCGAAGTCGCAAAAAGCTCATCAAATTGAAAAACGCGCGCCAGGCCTGATTGAAATGTGCTGCGCAACCCACCGTAGAGCAAGCCAATGAGTAGCAGCATCCCAAGGTAAGTATTCTGGCCCTGCTGGGCTGGGGGCCGGGGCTGGGCAAACGGGACGCTGCTGGCAATGGCCGTTGGGGCGGCTGGCGCAGCCGTGGTGAAGGATGACAGCGCCGGTATGCCACCGGGCTGCCACACGGCAAGCAGGTGGGTGCCGTTGCTCAGACTAACGGGCAGTAAGCGGGACAAGTCGAGGGCGTAGGGGCCTGCATCTTTCGCAATAAATATCAGCTCGTTGTCGAGAAAAATACTGAGGCCGGGCGCAGCTACGAAGGCCAGAGGGAATGGTTCGCCGCGCCGTACGGTGACGTACTGGTAGTAGGCGTGGGCCGGGGCGTGGTAATCGGGCAGAAACAGGATGAGGCGGTTGCGGGCCACGTCGTGAATGAGCCAATCGGCGCTGAGGCCGGTGGGGACTGGGGGCGGCAAGGGTCGGTATTCGGTGGCAGCGGCGGCTAGCGGCTGGCCCAGCAAGGCTACACCCACTGCGGCAGTGGCCCACGCCCGCCCGCCCCCTATGTGCGCCAACAAACGGCTAATCAGGCCAAACAGCTGGCACATGGGTTGGGGCGCAAACGATAAATAAAAACCACGGCGAACCAAGCAACAACTTTGGCTACGACGATTGCAGTTGCCGGCGCGAGATGCGGCTTTGGTAAACCCCAAAGAATACGCTCAACAACACCGAGAAGGCAATCATGCAGCCAATCAGCAATAAGTTGCCATAAGCGGCAAAGCGGATGACGAACAGCGTAACTACTATATTGAGCAGGGCCAACAATAGCACCGTGCTGATTTGCTGGAAGCCCATGGCTAGGATGCGGTGGTGAACGTGGTTTTTGTCGGGCGCGAACGGCGAGCGGCCGGCCATCATGCGCAGCAAAAACACGCGCAGGGTGTCAAAAAGCGGCACAAACAAGATACCCACCGCCACCGAGGGCGACGAGGTGCCGAAGGGTTGCCCTACGCGCAAGCCCATTTCAATGAACTGAATGGCCAGCACCGACACCATGAAACCGCAGACCAGCGAGCCGGTGTCGCCCATAAAAATGGACGCACGGTGAAAATTATAGCGTAAAAACCCTAGCAGGCCACCCATCAGGCAGATGGCCACAAAGGCATAATTGCCGTAGCTAGCGCCCCCATAACGGTAAAAATAGTAGCCGAAAGTACCCGCAATGAGCATCACAATGCTGCCGGCCAGCCCATCAAGGCCGTCGATGAGGTTGACGGCGTTGGTGATGCCTACGATGACGGCCAGCGTAAAGGCGTAGCTGACGCCAACAGGCAGGGTTTCGATGCCCAGAATGCCTTGGAAGCTGGTGATGCGCACATCGGCCATTATCATGACGATGCCGGTGGCTAGCAACTGGCCCACAAACTTTTTGGCGACGGACATTCCGACTAAATCATCCTTCAGGCCCACAAAAAACAGGATAATGCAGCCTGCCAGCAACTCCTTTACGCCGTTTTCGAGGGGAGCAAAGATGGTAAGGGCCGACATAAAGCCCGCAAAAACGGCCACGCCGCCCAGGCGCGGCGTGAGCGACTGGTGCACCGTGCGGCCATTGGGCGTGTCGAGCATGTTTTTGAGGTGGGCAATGTAGATAATGGACGGAACCGCAAAAAGCGCCACCAAAAATGCCCACGACCCGGACAAGCTCAAGCGAATCAGGAAATGATTCATAGGTTTTTAGGGAGTCGGAACTAAACGGCGGGCAGTACACCGCTCAATTTTCGATACAAATAATTGGCTAGCTGTGCAATATGCCGGAACGCTGAAGCAAAGCCACTGGCGTAAGGTTGGCAGCCACGATGGAATCGGGCACGAAAATGTACTTTTTATCGAACACCTGCGGGCCGTGGTAATAGCTGACCCAATACTGGTTGTTGAGATGAAAAAGCTCGGATTGGATGGGCTCGACGGGAACGGCGGTGTGGGGAGGCACTACGGCAAACAGGTACCGCAGGGTGGAGGTGCGGATTTTTTGGCCGTCGGCCCCCAAGCCGTAGCCATTGGCGTTGACAATGACGTTTTCAAGCACAAAGTCATTATCATTCAGCAAATATACTTGCCAGAGGGTCTGGCTTTCGGGCGGCATAGTTTCGTCGGTGGGAGCGATGACGATGGACACACCCGAAACGGGAACAAATGGAATGTCTTGTTTCATGAGCAGCCGAGTTGCGTGAGGAGGTGTGGCAGGAGGCGTTCTTGCACTTCTTCGACCGCAACGGGCGCTTGCAATTCCTGAGCCAGTGAGGTTACGGCTTTGTCGGTGATGCCGCAGGGCACGATGTAGCCGAAATAGGAAAGGTCGGGGTTGACGTTGAGGGCGAGGCCGTGCATGGTGGTCCAACGACTGCATTTTACGCCCATTGCGCAGATTTTGCGGGGGTTGGGGGCGTCGGGCTCCCAGCCCAGCCACACGCCGGTAAGGCCGGCAATGCGCCCGGCGCGAAGGCCGTACTCGGCCAGCAGGTTGATGACGGCCTGCTCCAGCGCCCGCAGGTACCAGCCAATGTCGGGCCGGAAGTTGTCGAGGTCGAGGATGGGGTAGCCAACGAGCTGGCCGGGGCCGTGGTAGGTGATGTCGCCCCCCCGGTTGATGCGGTGAAACGTGGCGCTGTGGGCTTGCAGACCAGCTTCGTCGAGCAGTAAATGTTCGGGTTTGCCGCTTTTGCCGAGGGTATAGGTGTGCGGGTGCTGGCAGAGCAGCAGGTGGTTGGGGGTAGGCTGCAAACCGACGTCAGTACCACCAGTTTCGACCAAGCGGTTTTTAGTTTTAATGGCCACGGTAGCGGCCAACAATTCTTCTTGCAAAGCCCAGGTAGGCGCGTACTCCACCAGCCCCAAGCGCTGCACCTGTACCAAGGTGTTGACAGCCGGCAATGAAGGTGGAACTACGTGCATTTTGGGGATTTTTACTAACGAAGGCTGGCAGTTGTTTTTTGGTATCGGGTATTAAGTGCTGGGGGTTCGGTTTTTGATGTCGGGCTAATCTCAACGACCAAAACCGAACCCTCAGCACTTAAAACCTAAAGCTTTTACCCATTCAGCTTGGCCAATTCTTCTTTTAGGCGGTTGATAACGGCTACGGGAGCGGGGTCGGCCCCATTGGCTTCGGCCAGGTACACGCTTGTCCAATCGAGCAGGTGAGTGAGGTAGAAAATTTGGGCGGTGAGGCTTTGGCCTTCCGCTTTTACGTCGGTGACGGTAGCGCCCTGGGCTTCGAACACGGGACGGCACAGCTCCATGCGCTGGCGCACGCGGGGGTGGTCGTAACCAGTGCGGAGCAGCAGCACGGCGGTTTTAGCGAGGAGGAATTGGGGATGTTCCCAGCCCACAATCTCGTTGTGGTTCATTTCGGGGAAGGCATTGACGTGGCAGAGCTGCTTGCTGTTCTCGTTGACCTGCTGCTGGAAACGCACGGCCGTCGATTCGAGGCGGGCGTCAGCGTACACCACGGGCAGGCGCTCGTGCAAGGCCAGGGCCAACGCTTGGGCCTGGGTGCGAATGGCCATCTCGTGCTGCTCGCAGAGGGCCACGGTTTCCTGCAAATCGGCCTCAAAGCCGTGGTCAATCAGGCCGCAGGCTTCGAGCATGTAAAAGAGCAGAAACACCGAGTAGCCCATGTTGGCGCGGGGCTGCTTGCTCTCGCCGGGAAAAAGGATGTGCGGGTAGTGGTGCTGCTCGGCAATTTGCTGGAGCTCGCCGCCCGTCATAATGCCTACAATGGCCGCGCCCTTAGCCTGGGCCTGCGCCACGGCGGCCAGGGTTTCCTCGGTGTTGCCCGAAAACGAGCAGGCGACAAAAAGCGTGTTTTTGTCCACAAAAGCCGGAATATCGTAGCTTTTCACGACCGTAACGGGCACCGCTAGGCGGTCGAACAGAATGCTGCTCACCACACTGCCACCGATGCCGGAGCCGCCCATGCCGGCGATGACGATGTTGCGGTAGTCGCACTTGGCGACGCTCAGGTTGGTGCTTTGGCCGATGCGGATGGCGTCGCGCATTTGCGCGTTGAACTGCTCAACGAGGGTTTTCATGAAGACGAGGTTGGTTGACGTAAATCCCGGCAAAGGTACTGCGGCCCGCCAAGCATTAGCTTGCAGCCTCAATATGCCCTACGCGCCCCACGTCCTTGGTCAGGCCGGCGAAGATGCCGCGCTCACCTACCTCCTGGCCCACGACGCGGGCCTGGCGCTGCTGCACAGCGGCTACCGCCACGGCCGCGCCGAAATCGACCTCATCCTGCGGCGGGCCGACGAGCTATTGCTCTTCGTGGAGGTCAAAACCCGCAGCGGCAGCGGGCAGTTTGGCGGCCCCGAAACCTTCGTGTCGGCCCGCAAGAAGGAGCTTTTTCACTTGGCAGCCACGCACCTGCAGGAAACACTGGACTGGCGCGGCGACATCCGCTTCGACATTGTGGCGCTCAGCCAGCGGCAGGGCGGGTTTTGGGTCGAGCACTTTGAGGATGCCTTTTAGGCAGCGCTGAATCGATACTTGGCGCTACCGCCGCTTGGGGGCCACTTTTGGGGCAGCTTTGGGCACGGCGCGGGCGGGCACGCCGCGCTTGCCGGGCGTCACCTCCACGTCGGGCTCGCCGCGCTTGTCGATGTTCTTCTCTTTGTCGAAAACGACGATGCCGCCGCGGTTGTACTGCCGGATAAGCTCGGGCTCAGTTACTTCGGGGTCGTAGCCCGACTCGGGGTACTGGTACACGTAGTGGCGGCGGTTTTTGAAGCCGTAGTAGTTCGTCCACTCCCCTACCCGGCGGTTGTTTTCGAACTGGCCCTGCCACTCGCGCTGCCCGTCGATGAGGAACTTGGCGTATTCGCCTTCGAGCTTGCCGTTTACGTAGGGCACCACCTCTTTTATCAGGCTGCGGTCGTTGCCGTAGTAACTGATGTTGGCGTCGCGCGGGAAGCCCATCTCGTAGTGCACTTTGGTGAGCAGAATACCGTTCTTGTCGAACCGCTCCCAGCGCAGGTGCTTGGTACCCAAAGTGTAGAACCCAGTTTCAAGCACCTTGTTGTT
>JANXUO010000530.1 GCA_025356245.1 Hymenobacter sp. | reverse complement strand
CACGCTGCTGGTGGCGCCGGTGCTGCCGGTGGCCACGGCGGCGAGGCTGGCGTCGGTGGCGCCGGTGTTGGCCACCACGTAGGTGCCGTAGGCCGGAATGCTGCCCGTCAGGGCCTGGGTGGTGGGCATGGAGGTGCGGCCGTTGGCGAACAGCTCGAGGCGCTTGCCGGCCAGGGGCACGGCGGCGGCGGGGGGGTTGTAAATCTCGACGGCCTTGCTGTTGCCGTTGGTGGCGCTCGACTCGGCGTACTGCGAGAAGTAGAGCTTGGTGCAGGGCTGCCCGGCGGGCAGGGCGTCATCGTTGAGGATGGTGAGGGTGTGGGCCGGGTTGGTGCCCAGCAGCACGGCGGCGTTGGAGGGCGTGCCCAGGCGCAGGCGCACGGTTTCGTTGGGTTCGGGGAGGAGGTCGCCCACGATGGTGACGGTCACGGGGCCGGGGGCCACCGCGCCCCCGAAGGTGAGGGTGCTCGTGTTGAGGGTGTAGTCGGCGGGGCTGGTGGCGGTGGTGCCGCTGGCTTCCACCGTTACGGGCACCGTAAAGGCCGGGCCGGTGTAGTTGGCTAGGTTCACGGCGATGGTGTAGGTGCTGGTGCCGCTGTTGCCCTCGGGCTGGCTGCCGGTGGCGGTGGCGAAGCTCACGGTGGCGGGCTGGCCGTCGTCGTTGCGGATGGTGAGCGTGTGGGTGCCGGGGCTGCCCACGCTGGCCCCTGCGCCGGGGTTGCTGAGGGTGAGCACCACGGTTTCGTCGAGCTCGGGCTGCACGTCGCCGTTGATGGCCACGGTGACGGTCTGGCTGGTTTGGCCGGCGGCGAAGGTCACGGTCTGGGGCGAGGCGAAGGTGAAATCCGTGCCGTTGGTGGCCGTCGAGTTGGCCGCATCCAGGTTCACCTGCACGGTGAGGGGCGCGGTGGGGGCGGGGGTGGCGGTGAGGGTCACGACGTAGCTCACCACGGCGTTGTTGCCCTCGGCTTGGCTGCCAGTGGCGGTGCTAAAGGCGATGACCGGCCCCGTCGGGGCCAGGCCGTAGGCCTGGGCCACAAGGCCGGGGTTGAGGATGTAGGGGTTGTAGTTGCCCTGGGAGGCGGCCACGCGGCGGTTGCGCTCAATTTCGTGGGCGTCCACGGGGTCGGCCAGGTGCCAGGCGTAGAGGGTGGCCAGGTCGGCCAGCGAGGTGATGAGCTGGTGGCCGGTGGCAATGAGCTCCGGCTGGGTGTCGTGCATGGTGTAGAAGTAGAACGCCGTGCGGGCCACGTTGCCCTTGTGGTCTTCGCGGGGCTCAAACTGGGTGTTGGTGTCCTCGCTCCACTCGTCAATCAGGGTGGTGGGGATGGTGGCCTGGCTGGTGGTGTTGCGCATCCAGATGGTCGTCGTCGCGTCCGGAATGTCGGCGTAGCGGTCCGAGCCGCGGTTCGAGTTCCACTGCACGTAGGTGGGGTAGAGGTGGTGCATGTCCGACACCATGCGCGGGGCCGAGCTAAACCACGACTGCGGAATGCTGTGCTCGCAGTTGATGCCCGCCGCCGAGCTGCTGCTACTGCTGTTGAAGTTGAGCGGCACCGGCGTGTTGTAGCCCGAATAAACGCACGTCACCGAGTTGTTGTAGTTGTCGGCGTAGTTGTACATTTTGGCGCGGGCCGCCCCGTAGCTCAGCACGTTGCGCTTGCCGTCGTACCAGTTCGTGCGCAGCCAGTCGCGCAGGGCCTGCCCCTGCAGGTTGGCCGGCGGCGAGGCCGGCACCGCCGGAAAGGTTTGGGCCGTTGCGGGCGCGCCCAGCAGCAGCGTCAGGGCCACGCCCAGCGCGGTAAAAAAAGTCTTCATCGGTAATAAGTTGGGTTGGGAAAATCAAAAGCAAAGATACGGCCCCGCCGCACGCCCCGGTGTGCCGCGCCGGGTTAGGGTTTGATGATGAAATTATGGCTCCATCGCCCGACCTTTGCCCCGCCGCCGCCGCCGCGCGGTTGCGTGGCCCGACTGCCCGCCCGGTGCTCTTATTCCCCTCCAAACCCCACCCAAAAAAATGTCCGACATCACCCCCGCCGAGCTGCGCCAGCGCCAGCGAGCCGGCACCGCCCCCCTCATTCTCGACGTGCGCGAGCCCTGGGAACACGAAGAAACCAGCATCGCCGGCACCCAAAACATTCCCCTCGGCTCCTTGCCCGACCACCTCGACAGCCTCGAAGACCACAAAGACCAGGAAATTGTGGTGCATTGCCGCAGCGGCGCCCGCTCGGCCCAAGCCAAGGCGTTCCTCACCCAGCAGGGGTTCGGCAACGTGCGCAACCTGCTGGGCGGAATATTGGCTTGGGAGGTGTAGTTTCTCGCTTCTTGTTAGCGAGTGCATCTGTCCCGCAGTGGGCGCAGTGTCGGCTTTTATGGCTTGACAGGGTGGACAATCATCCGCAAACAAGAAACAAGAATCACGCTCAAACCCCCAACCGCCCATCCGGCCCGAGGTGCAGGGCTTTTTCCTCCACCAGCCGCCGTAGGGTTGCTTTCACGCGCTCGGTGGCATCGGGCGGGTAGGCGGCCACTACCTCGCGGGGGGTGGGGGCCTCGCGCTGCACCAGCGCCAGCAGCTGCGGGCGCAGGGTTTCGAAAGCAGCTTCGGCCTGGGCCGTTTTTTTGGCGTCGAGGCAGTTGTCGCACACGCCGCAGCGGGGCGGGTCCTGCTCGTCAAAGTACGTGAGCAGCAGCTGTTGGCGGCACTGCGCACCCGCCAGGTAGCCCGCCACGGCGGCGGCCTGCTGCCGGGCCAGGGCACGGGCGGCGGCCAGGGCGGGCTGGTCGAGGGGCAGCTTGCCGGCTTCGTGCCGGGGCGTGGTAAACATTGCCTGGGGCAGCTCCTGCTTGGGCTGGTAGTGCAGCACCCCGGCCGTGTGCAGGTAGCGCAGCTGCTGGCGCACCTCGGCTACGCTGCGGCGTAAATACGTGGCCAGCGCACTCTCTACCACCGGTTGGAAATGCACAAACAGCTCGCCCCCGTAGTGCCGCAGCAGGGCTTTGATGAGTTGGTCGTGCGCGACATTAGCCACCTGAAAAGCGTACAAATCGTGGTTGTTGAGCACAATTTGCACCCGCGCCGGGGTGTTCACGGCCTCGTTGAGCTGCACGAAGCCTTCGCGCTGCAACAGCTTGAGGGCGTTGTAAGCATCCACGGCCCGGATGCGGTAGGTTTCGGCAAAGCGGCCAATGTCGAAGTCAAACGCCACCAGCTCGCCGCCACCCGTGGCCGTGCCCGAAAAGTTGGCCAGCGCCTGGTACACCCGCCGCACGGTGTCGAGGGGCGGCAGGGCCAGCTCGGCCCGGCGGATGAGCTCGGGGCCGTCGGGCGGGGCAGCCAGCAGCACGGCAAAGGCGTAGTGGCCGTCGCGCCCGGCCCGGCCGGCCTCCTGGTAGTAGGCTTCGAGGGTGTCGGGC
>JANXUO010000504.1 GCA_025356245.1 Hymenobacter sp. | reverse complement strand
ATGCTGTTCGGCAACCCGGCGCTCCTCAACGCCGAAATGGACAATCGGCTGGCCCTGAATTATGTGGCCTACGCTGCCGGTATTCGGCAAAGTACGGCGGCGTATGTTTTCAACACCGAAAAATACGGGCGCATTGGGGCGGCCATCAGCTACCTCAACTACGGCGACATTCAGAGTTTTGATGCGGCGGGTAATTCGCTGGGTAATTTCGGGATAAATGAATACACCGTGGGCGTGACGGATGCCTATACCAAGGGCAAGTTCACGCTGGGCCTCACGCCCAAGCTGGCGGTTTCGAGCATTGCGGGCAACCGCTCCATCGCGTTGCTGGCCGATTTGGGCGCGCTCTACAAGCACCCCACCACCGATTTCACCTTGGGTCTGGCCCTCAAAAACGCCGGGGCGCAGCTCACCACCTACCCCGGCACCAGCCGGGGCGCGCTGCCGCTCGACGTGCAGCTGGGCGCTACCATCAAGCCCGAGCACATGCCGGTGCGCTTCTCGCTGACGGCCCACCACTTGCAGCGCTGGAACATTCAGTACCTCGACCCCAGCGCGCGGGGTACCTTGGATGCCAACAACGAAGAGAAGAAAGCCAGCTTCAGCTTCGGCGACAACCTGGCCCGGCACTTCACCGTGGGCGCAGCCCTGGTGCTGAGCCCCAACCTGGAGTTCCGCCTGGGCTACAACCATCTGCAACGCCGCGAGTTGCGCCTCGACAACACCAGCGGCAGCGCGGGCCTTAGCTTCGGGGCCAAAGTCGCCATCAGCGGCTTCCAACTCGACTACACCTACGCCACGCTGCAAGCGGCGGCCGCCAGCAGCTACTTCACACTCAGCAAATCGCTGGGGAAGAAAAAGGACAAGTAGCGCGAGGCATTCTTCGCTCCGCCGAAACGGCGAGACACCTGCGTAGGCTGCCCAGAAAACATTCCACCTGCCCCTCTAAATGCTCAACGACACGTTTCTGACGCCGGCTCAAATTGTGGCCGAGCTTGATAAATACATTGTAGGTCAGCATGATGCTAAACGTCATGTGGCCATTGCGTTGCGCAACCGTTGGCGCCGCCTGCACGCCCCGGCCGATATGCAGGCCGAGATTGTGCCCAACAACATCCTGATGATTGGGGCTACGGGCGTGGGCAAAACCGAAATTGCCCGCCGCCTCGCGCACCTCGCCGACGCCCCTTTCGTGAAGGTAGAAGCCAGCAAGTTTACTGAAGTGGGCTACGTGGGCCGCGACGTCGAAAGCATGGTGCGCGACCTGGTGGAGCAGTCGGTGAGCCGCGTGCGTCAGCGCCGGCAGGAGGCCGTAAAGGCCCAGGCCGCCGAAGCCGTCGAGGAGTTGATTTTGGACGCGCTCATTCCGCCCATCAAACACCCCGGCAAGAAAGGCAAAAGCCTGGGCTTTGGCTCCACCGACGATACCGAAGCCGCCGGGGAGGAGCCCGGCGAAATCCCCGCCTCCGACCGCGAGCTGAACGAGCGGACCCGCGCCCGCTTCCGCGAGAAAATCCGTGACGGCGAGCTGGAAGACCGGCGCATCGAGATTCAAGTGGCCCAGCCCGGCCCCAGCGTGGGCATCATGGGCGCGCCTCCGGGCATGGACGAAGCCGCCCTGTCCGGCCTGCAGGACATGCTGGGCAGCATGGTGCCCAAGCGCAGCCGCAAGCGCAAGGTCACGGTGGCCGAGGCGCGCAAGCTTCTGCTGGAGGAGGAAGCCGCCAAGCTCATCGACATGGACGAAGTAAAGGACGAAGCCGTGCGCCAGGCCGAAAACGCGGGCATCATCTTCATCGACGAAATTGACAAGGTGGCCAGCAGCGGCGGCAGCGGCAAAGGCGGCCCCGACGTAAGCCGTCAGGGCGTACAGCGCGACCTGCTGCCCATCGTCGAGGGGTCGGCCGTGAATACCAAGTATGGCATCGTCAACACCGACCACATCCTCTTCATCGCCGCCGGGGCCTTCCACGTCAGCAAGCCCTCCGACCTCATCCCCGAGCTACAAGGCCGCTTTCCCATCCGCGTCGAGTTGCAACCCCTCACCAAAGCCGATTTCGTGCGCATCCTGCGCCACCCCAAAAACGCCCTCACCAAGCAATACGAGGCCCTTTTGCTGGCCGAAGACGTTGAGCTAAGCTTCGATGATGACGCCCTCGAACGCCTTGCCGACATCGCCGCTGAAGTAAACGCCACCGTCGAAAACATCGGAGCCCGCCGCCTGCACACCGTCATGAGCCGCCTGCTCAACGAAATCCTCTTTGACGTACCCGACAAAATTGCAGCCCATGCCAAGGTACAAATTACAGCTGCGCTGGTCGAAGAACGCCTGGCCGACATGGTGAAAAACCGCGATTT
Source organism: Hymenobacter sp. (assembly GCA_025356245.1). Taxonomy (GTDB): domain Bacteria; phylum Bacteroidota; class Bacteroidia; order Cytophagales; family Hymenobacteraceae; genus Hymenobacter. The sequence goes on along the minus strand of JANXUO010000504.1, from coordinate 44 downwards.
GAGCCAGTATATTCTGTGAGGTGAACTTTCAGGTTTAACCCAAA
>JANXUO010000486.1 GCA_025356245.1 Hymenobacter sp. | reverse complement strand
GTCGTCGGGGCGGGTGAAGCGGAAGCCGCCGCGCGGGGCTTTGCCGACGGCCGTACGGTAGCCGGCGACGATGTATGCTTGGGTTTGAGTCATGATAGTGTAAATGATTTCTCGCACAGAGTTCACAGAGTTAAAGGAGTTTTTCTCCGTGAAACTCTGTGAACTCTGTGCGAAATATTTTAATTGCGCAGCGGTTTACCAGTCGTCAAAATGCTCTGTATCCGCTCCAACGTCTTGCGCTCACCGCACAAACTCAGAAACGCCTCACGCTCTAAATCAAGCAGGTACTGCTCCGAAACTTCGGTCGCGCTCGACAAGTCCCCGCCGCACATCACGTAGGCGAGTTTGTCGGCGATGAGCTGGTCGTGGGTCGAGATGTAGTTGCCCTGCTGCATGGCGTACACGCCGGTTTTGAACATCCCGAGCGCCCCGCGGCCGTGGACCTTGATGTTAGTTTTGGGCACGGGTTGGGTGTAGCCCGCGTCGGCCATTTCGAGGGCAGCGGCTTTGGCGGCAGCTATCACGCGGTTGGTGTTCACCACGATTTCGTCGCCCCGGCGCATGAAGCCCAGGTCGAACGCCTCGGCGGCAGAGGTCGAGACCTTGGCCGTGCTGATAGTCATGTACGTGTTGCGAAGTAAGTTGTACTCCGGCTCGCCGTCCTCGTACTTAGCGGCGGTGCGCAGCGTCAGCTCCTTGGTACCACCCCCGGCCGGGATGACGCCCACACCGAATTCTACGAGGCCCATGTAGGTCTCGGCGGCAGCTACTACCTTGTCGCAGTGCAGGTTGAGTTCGCAGCCTCCTCCCAGGGCCAGGCCGTGCGGGGCGCCCACCACCGGGATGCTGCTGTAGCGCATCCGCATCATGGCGTTCTGGAACTGCGCAATCATCAGGTTCAGCTCGTCAAACTCCTGCTCCACGGCCTGCAGGTACACCAGGCCCAAGTTGGCACCAGCCGAAAACGCCGGGGCATCGTTGCCGATAACTAGGCCCCGGTAGCCGCTCTCTGCCAACTCGATGCCTTTCAGCAGACCCTGAATAACGTCCTGCCCCAGCGAGTTCATCTTGGAGTGAAACTCCACGTTGAGAATACCATCGCCCAAATCAATGACCGACGCGCCGGGGTTTTTCCAGAGCACCTTGCCCGCAGCCCGCAGGTTGTCGAGGATGATGAAGTTCTCGACGCCCGGAATGGCCTTGTACGCCTTGGTTCCGAGGTCGTAAAACTGCTTCACCCCGGCCTCGCTCACCTTGTAAAACGAAGCGTGGCCGGCGGCCAGCATCTCCGTCACCCAAGTGGCGGGCTGCTTGCCTTCGGCGGCCATCAACTCCACACCAGTCTGCACGCCCAGCGCGTCCCAGGTTTCAAAAGGCCCCATTTCCCAGCCGAAACCGGCCCGCAGCGCATCGTCAATCTTGTAGAGCGCGTCGGTAATTTCGGGGATGCGGTTGGTGACGTAAGCGAACAGTCCGGCGAACATCTTGCGGTAAAATTCGCCCGCCTTGTCCGTGCCCGCCGCCAGCACCGCGAAGCGCGGCCCCAGTTGCTCGATGGTCTTAGTCAATTCGAGCGTGGCAAATCTCACCTTCGCCGAAGGCTTGTATTCCAGCGTGTTCAGGTCAAGGGCCTGGATTTCGGACTTGCCGCCCTCGCCCTTCACCTTTTTATAAAAGCCCTGGCCGGTTTTGTCGCCCAGCCACTTGTTGGCGGCCATTTTTTGGAGGAAATCGGGCAGCGCAAACACGGCTTTGGCCTCGTCGTTGGGCAGGCCTTGGGCCAGGCCGTTGGCCACGTTGATGAGCGTATCGAGGCCCACCACATCCGAAGTGCGGAATGTGGCCGACTTGGCGTGGCCAATCACAGGGCCGGTCAGCTTATCCACTTCCTCCACCGTGAGGCCGGTTTCCTGCATGATGCGCACCACGTCCATGATGGCGAACACGCCCACGCGGTTGGCGATGAAAGCGGGCGTATCCTGCGCCAGCACCGTGGTTTTACCCAGGTACAGGTCGCCGTAGTGCATCAGGAAATCCACGATGCTGCGGTCGGTTTCCGGGGTCGGAATAATTTCGAGCAGCTTCAGGTAGCGGGGCGGGTTGAAGAAGTGTGTACCGCAGAAATGCTTACGAAAATCGTCCGACCGGCCCTCGGCCAGCAGGTGAATCGGAATGCCCGAGGTGTTGCTCGTGATGAGCGTGCCCGGCTTACGAAACTGCTCTATGCGCTCGTAGAGGCTTTTTTTGATGTCAAGCCGCTCCACCACCACCTCAATCGTCCAGTCGCAGCCGGCGATGTCCTTCAGGTTATCATCAAAGTTGCCGGTTTTGATGCGGCTGGCCTCGCTCTTGCGGTACAGGGGCGAGGGGTTGGACATGACGGCCGCTTGCAGGGCTGCGTTCACGATGCGATTGCGTACGGCGGGCGTGTCCAGCTTGAGGCCTTTTTTTTCCTCTTCGGGCAATAGCTCCTTGGGCGCAATGTCGAGCAGTAGCACTTGCACGCCGATGTTGGCGAAGTGGCAGGCAATGCGCGAGCCCATGACGCCGGAGCCCAGCACAGCAACTTTTTTGATGGTTCGATTCATCCGGTGAATGAGTGAGTTGGCGAATGATTGGGTGTATTTTTGTCACTTTACGGCGCGACTGGTTTTGCGCTTTAAGCGGACGTTTCCTGACGCTGGGATTTCAGTTCAAAATCCTCAAACAGGGCTCTTCCTTCAATCATACCCGTTATCTGGCTGGCCACTTTAAAGAAGGTGTCAAGCTGAGTCTGAGTTACTTTTTCACGTATTTTGAGATTGAAGTGCCGCACCGTTTGGCGCGAAATCTCTTTTTTCTCCATTCCCAGCTCCGTCAGAAAAATCCGCACCGAGCGTTTGTCCTGCGCGTCGGGCTGCTTGTAAATCAGCCCTTTCTCCTCAAGGCTGCGCAGAATACGGGTCAGCGAGCGGGTTTCGAGTCCCAGCAGGGGCGCAATCTTAGTGGCCGGGGTACCCAAATCGGGGTCAATGTTGAGGAGCACAAAGCCGATGCTGGTCGTGATATCGTGCTGAGCCGCCTGCGCGTTGTACATCCGCGAGATGGCGTGCCAGGCAACTTTGATGTTGTAATCGACGGTTTCTTCGGGTTTCATTCGGAGGTGGGCTAAAGCGGGGTAAACATACGAAATTTATTCGGCTTGCATAACAATTTGGGTTAAAAAAATGAGTGCTGACTAAAATATATTTCAATCAGCACTCGACCACTTTCAACTACTATAAATTAAGGCACCACAACCGAAATTTCAGATGAGGCATTTGGATTCATTGCAGGAAACACAGTGCGCCCAGTGGCGGCATCGGTGTATGAGTAGCTGAAATAGTATGATGACAAGGCGTGGGCGACCAGGTATATGCGAGTACCGGTTGAAAAACCGGCGGCATTTAGTTGGACTTTGGACAACCGAACATTTACCAAGTAACTGCTGCCACCCGAAAAACTACTCGGCTGCAGTAGTGTCCCGGTTGATGAATTCACGCCTAGCCCTGTACCAGCATACAATACGTAAGCTTGAGCATAATTACTGCCAGCGCCGAAAGCTGCTTGAATTGGCACATAAACTGCCCCGTTCGGGTTGTAAACCGGTAAGCCCGCCGTCAGACTAAGTATGTTTACGCTCGAAAAGCCGATGAGCGGAATGCTGCCGCCGTAATAAATACCCGGCACTACCGAAGGTTGGTCGCCACCGGTATGGCTAAAACCAAAAACCTTATAAGTCCCCAAATCGATGCGGGAAAACACAAGATTATACGTGCCACTGCGCACATTGGTAAATTCGTAGCGTCCGTTTGCGTCTGTGGTTTGGGTGAGTTGCGGCGAGACGTTAGCCAGCGTTACGAGTACCCCCGCTTTTGACAGTACTTGTCCATTTTCGTCCAGCGGGCTAACGAAGCCTATAATATTACCCGTCAGGATAGGTGTTGAAGTACCGTTTGCACCCGCCGGACCAGGGTTGCCGTCTTTGCCTTTGCAGCCAGACAAGAGCGCCGTTACCAACACTGTAACTGAAAGAAAGGCGGCAATAATCTTCATGAAAAAAGATGCAAATATGTTTGCGAAACGCGAGCGCTACGGCACGAAAAAAGAAACTGGCTGTGAACCGGTCATATTGAGCCCAGGATACACCGTTCGCCCAGTTACAATATCAGTGTAGCTGGTGTTATAGTAATACGGGGCACCGTATAAAACACCGTACACAGGAGTGCCGGAAGTAAAACCAGCAGCGTTCATTTCGGCACGTGTAACTTGGAAGTCATTACTGCCACCTCCGGTATAAATATAATACTCTCGTACGAAAGTACCCGTAGCTGCAGTTACCCCCGGCGTGGTGCTGGCATACAGCACTACCCGCCGATAAGGAGATTGCGAATTAGAGGCAGACGGACTGTAAAGTGAAACCGTAACCGGCACATAGTTGCCGAAAGTTGGGTTGTACATGGGGGCCGAAGCAGTCGCGCTGATTACTACCGTACGCGAAATTGTACTGAACGTGCGCAAATTCGCAAAGCTGGGCTGGTCACCACCAACATGAGCAAAACCATACGTTTTGTATAGCCCAATGTCGGGCCGGCTAAAGGAGAAATTATACGTTCCACTACTCAAGTTAGCGAATTCGTAGCGACCATTAGCGTCAGTCGTTTGAACTAACTGTGGATTGGTATTTAATACCGTCACAGCCACGCCTGATTTTGACACCGGGTTTCCGTCTTCGTCAACAGGGTTTACAAACCCGACAATGTTACCTGAAAGATTTTGCCCTGAAGGTCCCGTAGCGCCCGTAGCACCTGCCGGGCCGGGGTCGCCGTCTTTGCCTTTGCAGCCACCCAGAAGCAGCGTAGTCGCCACCGCGACTGAGAGGAATGAGGTAATGAGCTTCATTGAAATGAATTGGTTAAGGGAAAATTTCACAAATCTAACGATAAACAACAACGCCCGCAACATGGTCGCGGGCATTGTTGCAATATTTTGTTGTTACTCAATCAAAAATCATGAATACATTCCCTCTATCGCCGCCTTGTTGTTCTCCGTAATAATCTTGCGTTTCACCTTCATGGTGGGCGTCATTTCGCCGCTTTCCACCGTCCACTGCTCGGGCAGCAGCACAATGCGCTTCACTTGCTCCCACTGCGCGAAGCTCTGGTTGTATTTTTTCACCAGCCCGTCAAAGTGAGCCACAACCTTCTCATTTTTAATAAGTTCGGCATTCGAAGCATCGGGTACGCCGTTGCGCTTGCACCAACCTTTGAGGTCGGCAAAGGACGGAACGACCAGGGCCGAGGGGAATTTCTGGTCGGCACCTACCACCATGGCCTGCTCGATGAGCGGGTCTTCTTTGAGTTTGCCCTCAATTACCTGCGGGGCAATGTATTTGCCGCCCGAGGTTTTGAACATTTCCTTCTTGCGGTCGGTGATTTTGAGGAAGGTACCGTTCACCAACTCCCCAATGTCGCCGGTGTGAAACCAGCCTTCGGCGTCAAACACCTCGGCCGTAAGTTCGGGCTTGTTGTAGTAGCCCTTCATCACGCCCGCCGACTTCATCAGGATTTCGCCGTCGGCGGCAATGTGCACCTCCACACCGTCGATGATGCGCCCCACGGTGCCAATCATGTTATTTTCCGCCTCGTAGCCGCCCACGGCAATCACGGGCGAAGTTTCGGTGAGGCCGTAGCCCTCCATCACCGGAATGCCGGCCGCCCAAAACACCCGCGCCAGCCGCGGCTGCAAGGCCCCGCCGCCACTCACAATGCACCGCAAATTACCGCCCAATGCCTCGCGCCATTTATTGAAGATGAGCTTATTGGCCAGTGCCAGCTGCGCGTTATAGAAAAAACCCTGGTCTTTTTGGGTATCGAATTTCAGGCCCAAATCCAAGGCCCAGAAAAACAGGCTTTTCTTCACACCTTCCAACTCATGGCCCTTGGCCACAATCTTGTCGTACACTTTCTCCAGCAAGCGCGGTACCGTGGTGAAAATCTGGGGGTTCACTTCGCGCAGGTTGTCGGCAATCACCTCCATGCTTTCGGCGTAGTAGATGCTTACGCCGTTTATCATGTACAGGTACGTTACCATGCGCTCAAAAATGTGGCACAGCGGCAGGAAGCTCAGGGCTTTGTCGTTTTTATTGACGGGCACAAACCGTTGCGAGCCCCGGCAGTTGCTCAGCAGATTATCGTGGCTGAGCATCACGCCTTTGGGCTGCCCGGTGGTGCCGCTGGTGTAAATCAGCGTGAGCAGGTCGTCGGGCTGCACGGCGGCTTTTAGGGGCTCCAGGTCAGCCAGCCGGCCTTTTTTGCCCATATCCAGCAGCTCATCCAGGTGGCGGGCACCGGCTATCTTATCGAACGTGAATATGTTGGCCGCCGGAATATCCAATTCCTTGATGGCCTCCATTACTTTGTCGTACAGCTTCTGGTCGGCCACAAACACGGCCCGCACCCCGGCATCGGCAAAAATGTACTTGTAGTCTTCGACGGTGATGCTGGGGTACATTGGCACGCTGACGCCCCCAATCTGGGCAATGCCGAAATCGGCCATCATCCATTCGGGGCGATTCATGCTGATGATGGCCACTTTATCGTGCGGCTTGAGGCCGAGCGCAAGCAGGCCCAAGCTCACGAGGTTGGCCGCATCCTGCATTTGCTGGCTGCTTAGAGGCGTCCAATGCCCGTCTATCTTGGCGGTGAAGGCATCATTTTTAGGGGTTTCGGCAATTTGATGAGCCAGAACATCGAAGGAGCGGCGGGTATCCATGGGCAGGGTGGGTGGGCTGATGAGCGCGATTGGTGGGCTAAATAAAACGCTAATTTTCTGAATTATGCTCAACCATGGCCTAACCAGCGGCAATGGCCCTTGCCTTAAGCTCAACAAAACACCCGGTATTTACAGCACCGGCAGGCTCAAAAACGGGGTTTCGGACGTAGTTTTGAGCATCTGTTCCCTCCTTTTTTGCTATGAACCTGGCCCTGTTTTTTGACCCGCTGCCAGAACCGCCTGCCGCCACTTCGCCCGCCGCGCTGGCTGCTTACGCTACCCTGTTCACCGAAACCTTCCCCGACTGGCGGGCCGCCGATATTGCCCTGATTGGCCTCGACGAGTGGCGCGGCAGTGCGGCTGGCCCCCCCGCCCCCGGCCCCTTGGGTGCCGACCGCGTGCGCGAGCGGTTTTACCAGCTGCAAAAAGGCATTGGCCCGCTGCGGCTTGTCGATTTGGGCAACCTGCGCTCCGGCCTCACCCTGCACGACACCTACCAGCGGCTGCGCGAAATTGTAGCTGCCTTGCTCGAAGAAAATACGCTGCCCATCCTGCTTGGCGGCTCGCACGACCTTGATTACGGGCAGTTTTTAGCCTACGAAACCCTCGACCGGCCCATTAGCTTTGCCGTGGTAGATGCCCGCCCCGACATGGCCGAGCCCGGCACCGACGCCGCGCCCGACACCAGCCACCTGCGCCGCCTGCTGGTGCACGAGCCCAACTTCGTGTTCAGCGTGGCGCATCTGGCCCACCAACAGTACCTGACGGCCCCCGAAGTGCTGATTGCCCTCGAAAAGCTGCACTTTGAAACCATGTCGGTGGGCGAAATCAGGGCCGACAAGCGCTTGGCCGAGCCGCTGTTGCGCCAAGCCGATTTCCTGAGTTTCGACATTGCTGCCCTGCGCTGGCAGGATGCCCCTGGCTACCACCCCGCCAACTCCTTTGGTCTTGGCAACGAAGAAGCTACGCAACTTTGCTGGTACGCCGGTCATAACGCCCAGCTTAGCAGTTTTGGCCTCTACGGCTACCGCCCCGAGCATGACGTCAACGGACTAGCTGCTAACACCCTGGCCACCATGCTCTGGTATTTTATCGAAGGCTTTTACCACCGCAAGCCCGAAGACGGCTTCGGCACCTTCCGCTTTCTCACCTACACCGTGGTGCTGCCCGGCAACCCCGACAAGCTGGTGTTCTACAAATCGCGCCGCGCCGAAAAGTGGTGGATGGAAGTCGAAAACCTTGGCGACGCCAGCGTGAAACGCGTGGTACCCTGCACCTACGAAGACTACCTCAACGCCTCGCAAGGCGACCTGCCGCAGCGCTGGAGTCGGGTGCAGGCGCTGTTAGGGTGATTTTCTGGTTGATTTTTGGTTTTTTGCTTCGCCCATGACCACCGACGCCACTACCGGCAGCCTACCCCTGGAAACATATTCCCCGCGTCAGTTGGCCTTGCGCAACGGCCAAGACCGCGACGAAATCTGGGTAGCCTATCAGGGCCGGATTTACGATGTAACCCGCTCGCGCCTTTGGCGGCGCGGCAACCACTACGAACATTGGGCCGGCCAGGATTTAACACGGGAATTAGACAAGGACGCCCCCCACAACGCTAATGTTTTCGATAATTTTCCGGTAGTAGGCATTTTACGCCAGCCCTGATTTCGCGTCGTCACGCCACCAACTTTTTCTGTATGAACACCGAAAGCTCCTCCGAATACAACCACCTCGAAACCTTGCCCACGGCCCAACTCCTGACGGGCATGAACCAGCTCGACCAAGTCGTACCGCAGGCGGTGGCTCTCGCCCTGCCGCAGCTGGAGGCGCTGGTGGAGGCCACTGTTGCGCGGTTGCGGGCGGGTGGACGCTTGTTTTACATTGGAGCGGGTACCAGCGGGCGGTTGGGCGTAGTGGATGCTTCAGAGTGCCCACCCACATTTGGCGTGCCGGCCGGGCTGGTAGTCGGTCTTATCGCCGGGGGCGACATTGCTATTCGTCAGGCCGTTGAAGGGGCCGAAGACGATGCCAGCCAAGCCTGGCTCGACTTACAGGCGCACCACGTAAACGCCCAAGACGTGCTGGTGGGCATTGCTGCCTCGGGCCGCACGCCTTACGTGGTGGGCGGGTTGCAAGCCGCGCGGGCCGCTGGGCTAGCCACTGGTTGCATCGTGTGCAACCCAGCCTCGGCAGTGGCCGCCGCCGCCGAATTCCCGGTAGAAGTGCTCACGGGACCGGAGTTTGTGACGGGCAGCACCCGCCTCAAAGCCGGCACCGCCCAAAAAATGGCACTCAATATGCTCACCACTTGCACGTTTATCCGACTCGGCCGGGTGCGGGGCAACAAGATGGTTGACATGCAGCTCTCCAACCTGAAGCTGGTAGAGCGGGGCGAACGCATGCTGATGGACGAGCTTGGCATCAGTCAGGGTGAAGCAGCTGATTTGCTGCGGCTTCACGGCTCGGTGCGGGCGGCCCTGGCGGCAAAAGCCTAGCCCGGCAAACCGTTTTGCTCCCGCTGGCGTTGCGCTAACGGCCACCACTACGCCCCATGCACACCATCGAACCCCATTACAGTTGGATTGACCAGTATTCGGCTGCCGAAGACCCGCGCTCGCCCTTATTTGAAGCCGAGAACAGCCTCGACAGTTACACCAACGCTATTTACGGTTACTACATTCACCCCCAGTGGGATAGTCTGGGCTCCGAAACCCTGTTCTGCAAAATCCTTTTTGCCGATTACGAGCAGGGTATCGCCGTATTGGAGTTCATCGGCGAGTGGAACGACGCCATCGAGAACGATGTGATGAACCTCAAGCGCAACATCGTGGATGTGCTAGTGCACGAAGGCATCCGCAAGTTTATCCTGGTGGGCGAAAACGTCTTCAACTTCCACGGCTCCGACGACGACTACTACGAGGAATGGTTTGAAGACGTGGAAGATGGCTGGATTGCCGGCATCAATTTTCAGGAACACGTACTGCGCGAAATGCACCAGTACAACCTCGACAACTACATAAACTTCGGCGGGCAACTCGACGATTTGCCCTGGCGTACCTACGAGCCCCAGCGACTGTTCGACGTAGTGGGCGGGTTGTTGCAGCGCCGCTTGGGGTAGCGGAGGTTTTCCACGCCGCCCGCTTTGCGGATTAAAACCCGAGTTGCAGCAACGGTTATTGCACAGAAAAGCGCCTTCCCGAAAC
>JANXUO010000476.1 GCA_025356245.1 Hymenobacter sp. | reverse complement strand
TGCCCGAGTTGGTGGTTTGGGCGCAAAGGGCAGCGGGCAGGGCCAGCAAAGCCAGCAGAAGTAACGAATGACGCATGAATTGGGGAACGGGTACGGGCGCAAAGGTCGGGCGCAGCGGCCGGGGGTTGCGCGGGGCAGGCGGCGTAACGCGGATTTTCAACCCGCGATGTAAAAAGGTTGCGCGGCACAAAACGCCTCATTCCAGGTGCCGGGCCGCCGTCGACGTTTCGATGAACACCAGCGCGTCGAACTCGCCCGGCAGGTTGTGGCGCTCGTCAAACTCGTACTCGACGGCGCGGACACCGGTTTCGCGAAACAACAGGTTCTGCGCCAGCCAGCGGGTGGCCGGCAGGGCGGGCACCGTGCGTAAGTTCAGCAGCGCCAGGGGCTGACCCGCACTGTGAAAATACGCCTCAAACGCACCGTTGGGGGCCGCCGCCGCCGTGGCGGCGTAAAACCGGGCGTTGCCTTCGGCCGCAAATCCCCCTTCGTAAAAGGCGAAGCCCACGGCCACGTAGCCCGCCCCAAACTGCTGGTGCAGCCACTCGCCCATCGAGCGGTCGGGGCCGTGCTGGCGGCCTACGTGGGCGTTGTGGGCCCACACGGCCAGCCGCCCCGGCCGCTGTTGGGCGGCGGCAGCGGCGTTTTCGGCCAGGCAGGCGTCGCGGTAGGCGCCGCCCTGCGCCAGGGGCAGCGCCGCGAAGGTGGCGTACTGCTCCAGGGTCCGCAGGCTGGCCAGCACGTCCGCCGTATTCGGGTTCGCCGGGCGCAGTTTGGCGCGGGTGTCGAGGCCGGCCCGCAGGTCGGCGAGGGTGCTGCGGATGGCCCGCAGGGCGGTGTCGGCCGGCTGACTGGGCTGCCTGGAGTCGAACAAGCTGCCGCCGCGGGGCAGGCGGGCCAGGGCCGCTTGCAGCCGCAGGAGGCGGGTTTGGGCGAAGGCATCGGCGGGGCCGAGGGCCTGGCGCAGCATGGCCAGCACGGGCTCGGGGCGCTGCATGTCGAGGCCCACCAGGGCCAGCGGGCGGGCGGGGGTGCGCTGGTTGTAGGCCCGCATCCAGCGCAGCAAATCGAGCACTTCCTGGGTGTTCCACACGCCGAGGCGGGCCAGCAGGGGGCGCACGTCGCCCTGCCCGGTTTGCAGCCAGTAGTCGAGGGCCGCGCAACTGCCCTGGTTGGCTTCGAGCAGCAGGGTGCGGCAGTCTTTTTGGGCCACCAGGTAGCGAAACAGGGCGCTTTTGTACGCAAATATTTCGTGCGAGCCGTGCGTCACTTCGCCCAGGCCCACGAGCCGGGCCGCGCCCACCACCGCGCCCAGGCCGGCGAGGGCGGCCGGGCTGGCGGGCAGGGCCGTGGGGGGCGGCAGCGGCAGCAGCGCCCGGCGCAGCCACGCCGTTTCGGCGGCCGTGGGGGCGGGCTCGGGCGGGGCGGGCGGGCGGCCCCAGCCGGTGGCGGGCAGCGGCGCGTCGGGGTAGGGCCGGCCGTCGCGCAGCACTTCCAGCGCATCGAGCCACACCGTGCCGGTGCCCAGCACGCGCAGGCCGCAGCCGAAGGCCGTGGCGGCGGCACCCACGGGCACTTCCACGGTTATCTCGCACCAGTCGAGGTCGGCGCTCAGGCTGTCGAGGGCGTCGCGGCGGGCCAGGTTCTGGCCCACGCTGCTGCTGCCGGCGAAGGCGTAGAGCCCCACCTGCCCCCGAAACCCCCGCGTTCGCAGCTTGCCGCGCACCACCACGGCGTGCCCCCGCAGCGAATCGACCGGAAAACGGTCGGTGTAGAGGTGGGCATAGCGGCCCGCGCTTTCGGCCGGAATGGCCACCCGCAGGCTGCCGCGCCCGGCGTAGGCCACGGTGCTGTCGATGCCGAAGCGGTAGTCGGGGTCGGGGTAGTGCGCCCACAGCGCGAGGGGGTGGTGGCGGTTGGCTTCGGGCTCAAATGCCAGGTTGAGCACGGCCTGGGCCGGGGCCGTGAGGGCCAGCAGACTACCCGCAGCCGTCAGCAAAGCACAAAGAAAACGCATGGAGGAGGGCGTAATTTGGAAGAAGCAACGCACCGCAGAAGCCCGGATTGTCAGGAGCGTAAATATCCGGCTGAGTTTCGCCCTCAACCCGCCGCCAGCAGCAGCACCGCCGCACCCAGCGCGGCCCCGCTGGCTACCAGCAGCCAGTCGCGCCGGGCCGCGCCGAGGCCGCGCAGCACGGCCGTGGCCAGCAGTAAAATCGCGCCCACCACCAGCACCTGCCCGGCCTCCACGCCCAAATTAAAAGCCAGCAGTTCGGCCACCGGCCGCGCCGCGCCGCCCAGCAGCGCCCGCAAATAATTGGAAAACCCGAGGCCGTGAATCAACCCAAAACCCAGCGCCAGCGCGTTGGGGGCCGCCCACAGCACCGGCCCGGCGGCCCCGCCC
>JANXUO010000460.1 GCA_025356245.1 Hymenobacter sp. | reverse complement strand
CGACCGGCTAGCCGAAGCAGGCGGGCGGCGAAAAAAGCCGCCCGCCCGCACCTGCTCCGACCTTCTAAACAGCTTCATTGTCTAGTTGATAACCTCTTCTAACTGCGCTGCTGCCGCCGCAAACGCCGTGCGGCCCGGATACACGCGCAGGGCTTCGGCGAGGCAATCGAGGGCGGCGGCGAGGTCGGTTTGGTTGATGACGTAGGCCAGGCGCACCTGCTGCCGGCCTAGGCCGGGGGTGTGGTAGAAGCCGTTGGCGGGCGAGAGCATCAGGGTTTGGTTGTCGAGCGAAAAGTCTGAGAGCAACCACTTGCCGAAGGTTTCCGCGTCGTCAATCGGGAGTTGGGCGATGACGTAGAAGGCCCCGCCGGGCACGGGGCAGGTCACGCCCGGCATGGCCCGCAGCCGCGCCACGGTGAGGTTGCGGCGGGCCTGGTACTCGGCGCGGGTGGCGTCGAAGTAGCTGGCGGGCAGGTCGGCGGCGGCTTCGGCGGCCAGCATTTCGAGCACGGGCGGGCAAATCCGCATCTGCCCGAAGCGGAAGGCGGCCGTCCACACGGCGGCGTTGCGGGTGACGAGCGCCCCAATTCGCGCCCCGCAGGCGCTGTACCGCTTGGAAATCGTGTCGAGTACCACCACGTGCTGTTCGCCGCCGGGCAGGCTCAGGGCACTGGCGGCGGTGGCCCCGTCGTAGCAGTATTCGCGGTACGCTTCGTCGGACAGCAGGTACAAATCGTGCCGCTGGCAGAGGCCGAGCAGGCCCGTCAGCTCGGCCGGCGAATAAACGTGGCCGGTAGGGTTGCTGGGGTTGCAGAGCAGGATGGCGCGGGTGCGCGGCGTGATAACGGCCTCAAAATCAGCCAGCGGTGGCAGGGCAAACCCGTCGGCGATGTGCGCCGTGACGGCCACAATCGTCACGCCCGCCGCAATGGCAAAGGCGGCGTAGGTGCCGTAGTAGGGTTCGGCCAACACCACTTCGTCGCCGGGGTTGAGGCAGGTGAGCAGGGCGAAGAGAATGGCTTCGGAGCCGGCCGTCGTCACCAGAATATGCTCAAAATCGACGGCGATGCCGCTGCGCTGGTAATAGGTGGCCAGCTTGTGGCGGTAGCTGTCGGTGCCGGCGGCGGGGCTGTAGCCGAGCACCGGCAGGTCGGCGGAGCGGATGGCGGCCAGCATTTCGGGCGGCGTGGGCACGTCGGGCTGTCCAATGTTGAGCGGGTACACGATGCGGCCGGCGGCTTTGGCGGCCTCGGCGTGGGGCGCAAGCTTGCGAAACGGCGAAACCGGCATTTGCCGGCCGCGCAGGGAGGGTTGTGGCATGAGGCCCCAAAGTTACGGACGATGGTCGGAGGTGAGAAAGAGATGGTGGGGGCATTGGAGCAGGGCGGCTGATTAATCGCAATACCATTTGCACGTAGATTTGATGCCCTGCAACAATTCCGCTTTCTGCATAGGCGGGGCCGCCCCGTCCTACCCACACCGCCGCACTGCTCCCATAATGCAACTTCACGCCGGGTATTTCATTGAAGAACTGCTGCCACACCTTTGCAAAGCAGCGGGTAAGGAGCCAGAGGAAGCCGAAAAAAGAACAAAGGCGCTGCTCCAGGAACTGGCGTTTTTTGACGTAACCAGCAACCAGCCGTTCGCAGCGGGCAACCCCGACTACGACCCCAAAGGTTGCCACTACGCGGTATTTGCCGTGGCCGCCAACCTGCTCATGCGGGGGTTGCCTACCCGTGCGCCCGTGGCCCTGGCCGCCGCCACGCTGGCCGAACACTGGCCCGATGCCCCCGCCTTCCTGGCCGCCGACGGGCAAATTGACTTGGCCGTGATTGACCCAGCCGACACCGGTGCTTTGCGCTTCGCGCTGCCCGCCGCGCCCGCCGAAGCCGCGTGGGCGCGGTTGCTGTGGCGGGCCTTTCATCCAATTGACCCGAACCTGCAACCGGCCCATGTTGCGGCGGCCTGGAAGTTCGTTGCCGACAGCTACTCCGAACAAAAATTCGTCAGCGAACTGCTGCCCGCCGAAACCGCCCCGTTCCTGACGCAACTGCTGCAGCCCCAAACTAAGCTCGAAAACCTGCTGACGTGGGGCCTGGACGAAGCCACCCACCTGGCCCGCCACCCCGAACGGCCGTTGGGCCAGTTCGTGGAGCAAGACGCGGATTTCACCCTCGCCTTCCCGTACCCGTGGCAGCTGGCAAACGCTGGCGAGCGGCCCGCCGGCAGCCCCCACCCCTGGCCCGCCGCCGTGCAAGGCTTGGTGCTGGAAGTGGACGGTCCAACCCACGCCGAACCAGCCCAAAAAATCAAGGACGGCCAACGCGACACGGCTGCCCTGAAAGCGGGTTGGTTCCCGGTGCGGTTGCCGGTGAGCAACCTCGTGTTTGACGACCCGACCCGCCGCCTCACCCCCGTGCGCGAGGCCCTGGCCCACCCGTACCTGGCCCAGATGCGGGCCAACTACGAAACCCCGCTCACCGCCACGCCCGAAGGCCGCCGGGCCTTGCAACTCACGTTGGGGCCG
>JANXUO010000520.1 GCA_025356245.1 Hymenobacter sp. | reverse complement strand
CTGGCAAACTGGTTGTCAGCAGCTATAATTTCTGGTTTTGAAGTTCTTAAGTGGTAGCGTCAAGAGCTTGGCGCACGTCCACCCAGGTTAGCTCGCCGGTCACGTAGCGGGCGTACAATTGCTGGGCATTGGCCGTGGCTTTGGTTTTTAAGCCAGGCAGGGTTGCCTGTAGTTGCTCCAGCACCCGCGCACGCTGCGCCGGGGTTTGAGCGTAAGGGCCAAAGCGGGCGTCGTATACCATGATAAGGACCGAAAAGCAGTGCAACGGTGCGTTTCTACAAAGGTCCTGCCGGGAGCACTGTTACGCGCTACGGCCACTACCAAAATACAGTTGCGGGTTATACCTAGATTTTGCGCAGGAACGCCACAAAAATTGTTTTGTGGCATTCCTGCGCAATCATCAATCCTTCCTGCCGGAGAATTTCCGAGCAACTGACCGGCGCGGCTTTGTGCTGAAACTGCCTAGAAAGGCATAGACGACGAAGCGCTGGCGCGCGTTTTTAACGCGTGCCAGCCGACTTTCCTACCCCGATTCGCTCTGTCATCTGGCGCACGACGCACCCGCTAACCGGTTAGACTATCTGGTGAAAGACGAACTGAACGCACCCTGCAACTCTGGCTTGTACATTCGCCTGGTCAGGCAACCCAACCCCCGCGGCCCTTTGCAAATAATTTACTGATGTTACGCAGGTTGCTTTATGACACCGGTGTTTTCAGTGCCTGGTACTCAGTGCTCAGACCGTTAGGCACTGGCATTAAATTCTACTACTAGGCACTGAACGCCAGGTAATGAGCACCAAAAGCAGTAGCAACAGAAGCACTGCGTAACAGCAGTAATTCAAGCCGCTACAAACGCGCTAACCTCACCCGAATAAGTCAGCGTGAGTTGGTGCATGGCGCGGGTACACGCCACGTAAAGCATACTTTTATCAACCTCCGTCTTGTAAGTACGGGCGGAGGCAAAGGGCACAACGACGGCATCGAACTCCAGGCCCTTCGCTAAATGGGCCGTCGTGATGATGATGCCCTCCTTGAAAGTCGTGGACTCATCGGTGAGCAAGTAAATACCGGGGCCTTCCAGCGCCTGATGCGCCTGCTCGGCCTGCCGCAGGGTTTTGCAGATGATGCCCAGCGAACGATTGCCGGAGCTTTGGAAGGTCGTGAGCAGCTCCCTGATGGCTTGCAGTTCCTCGTCCGGGCTGCCGAAGCGGGCCACCGTGGGCTCCGGCCCGTGCCGTTCCAGCGGAATGATGTGCGGGTTCGGGGTGATGCGCTGCGCGAAGGCCGTAATCTCGACCGTGGAGCGGTAGCTGCGGTAGAGCTTCACCACTTCGGCCTGCGGGAAAACGCGCTCAATGGTTTCGGCCGAGGACGCGCTGTACGGGTTAACGGTCTGGCTGACATCGCCCAGAATGGTTTTGCGGCACGGAAACAGGCGGGCCAGCACGGCGTATTGCACGGGCGTGTAGTCCTGCATCTCGTCCACGAGCAGGTGCTTCACGTGGTCGTAGGTGCTGATGCCTTCCAGGCGCAGGCGCAGGTAAATCAGGGCGAATACATCGGCGTATTCCAGGGGTTGGCCGTGGTTTAGCTTCAGGAGTTCGGGCCTGCCCAGCCAGCGGTAAAAATCCCGGTACAAATCCGGCACCTGATGGAACCGGAACATGCGCGGAATGGCTTCCCCAATCGTGGCTTTCTCGTGGTTGGTGAGCTTGCGCTTGGCGGCGTCGCGCACGTAGGCCCGCACTTCCTCGGCCACCAGGGCAAAGCGTTTCAGCAGCGGCACCCGGTGGAAGGTTTCAAACTTGGCTAGCAGAAACGGCAGCGGCACCACGGTGCTGCCCACCCGCAGCTCCCTCACGCTGAAGTAGTTGTTCTCGACGTGAAGGAGGTACTGGTTGAGCTGGCTCAGAAACTCAAACGACGACTTGAACCGGATGCGCTCGATAAGCGCGGGGTCGGGCGAATCCAGCAGCGCCGATACCTGCTCGAAAAAGGTCTGGAACGCGTGCTGATGGTCGAGCAAGTCGGCCGCCAGCTCGTCCATGCCCAGCTCCGGGATGTGCTCTTCGCCCAGCTCGGGCAGCACGTTCGAAATGTAGTCGGCGAAGACCTTATTGGGCGAAATAATAAGCACGTCCCTGGCCCCAATCGTCGCGCGGTAGCGGTAGAGCAGAAACGCAATCCGGTGCAGGGCAATCGAGGTTTTGCCCGAGCCGGCCACCCCCTGAATGACCATCACCGGGGCCGTCTCGTTGCGAATCACTGCATTCTGGTCGCGCTGAATGGTGGCGACAATGTTCTTCAGCTTGTCGTCGGAGGACTTGGCCAGCTCGCGCTGCAACACGTCGTCGTGAATGTTCACATCGTTTTCAATCATGAACTCCAGGCGGCCGTCCCGAATTTTATACTGCCGCTTCCGCTCAATGCGGCCCTCAACCATGCCGGAAGGCGTGGCAAAGGCGGCGTCGCCCAGCTCAAAATCGTAGAACATGGACGAGATGGGCGCCCGCCAATCGTAAATCAGGCTCTGCCGCTGCCGCTCGTCGATGAAGGAATAAATGCCGATGTACACCGGCAAGGTGGCCTTCCCCTCCGGCACAAAATCGATGCGCCCAAAGTACGGCGACTGGCCCAGCTTAAGGAGCTTGCGTTTCCGGCCCACGGCCGCCTCGCCCGTAAATGCCATTCGGTCAATGGATTGACCGGCGGCCACCATGTCCGCCTCGTCCATGCCCGACTGCTGCTCGTGGATGTACTGCTTCTTCTCCCGCAACTCCTCCGAAAACTGCTTCACCGAGCCATCCACCCGCCGGATGGCCAGCGTGAGCTGCTCTTTAATTTCTTCCAGGTAATCTCGTTCTTCTCGTTCCGTTGCGTTTATCACTGATTGGTTCTGGGGGAGTGGGCTTTGAAGATGATGGCAAATTTCGGGCGGGCGGGGCGGTTTTTGGGCTTTATCGGGGCCTTTTACTTTCACACAGGCTTTATAATTACCGAAAATTTAGATTGGCTGGCATAAGCTTTATTAAACTCGATATTTTCGAATTTATTATCGCTCGCTAAAGTTTTAATTTCTTGGATAAAAGTATCTGACGCTTTGCATCCGAATGTGACTCCAACGAGGGCCTGTTTTTTAAATGAGTGAAGGCCAGTATCTTGAAATTTCATCACGCGGACCTCATTTTCGTATTCCCAGTCTTTCGATTTTGTGGTAATAATTTCTCTTACACTAACACCTTCCGCTGCGCGAATGTGGTTTAAAATGGGGTAACTGTCTTTGTATCTCACTTTAAATGGAAATACAAATGCAGTGGGGTCGGCAGTAATATCAAATTTTAGGCAAAGGCCACGATGGGAGTCACCGTAATGCGCCCACATTAATAAATTTAAGTTGTCATGCCCAAAACAACAAACACTCGTTTTTTCTAAGGAATCATATGCAGCTTTATTTACGACATGTCGCAATAGGGATGGGTCATTCAGGTATTTTTCAACGATTTTTCGCCTATCAGCACGGCTGAAATGCGAGTTGTTACGATTAACGAACTGAGTTAATTCTGCTTTCGTGCATCTCGTATCGACTGATAATTGGCAATCGAATGGGTCGTTAAACTGTTGTGATTGAGCAAAATATAGTTTGTTTTGCGTAAAAATATTGCTGGTGTTTTCTCCAGTATCACGGTACTTGTATAAGTGTTGCGGAATTCTGTGCTCGGCAACGTCTTGTAATACTATTTCAGCAGGTGTGAGCGGGCTGTCAGAAACTATTCTAACAATGGAGAGGGGTAGTATATAAATTGTAATTATTTTTTGTGGGTATTCAGTCAATAAATTTATTTTGTCAATTTAGGTTAAATTTGTTAAGAAGCCTATAGTTTTTTGCAACCAAAAAAGCCGGCCTCTCTCACGCATGAGAAAGGCCGGCTTTCGATTATAGAGTACCCGGAGCCGGAGTCGAACCGGCACACCTCGCGGTATTGGTGTTTGAGACCAACGCGTCTACCGGTTCCGCCATCCGGGCAAGAACCATTCCGCAGCTTCCGGTAGGTCAGTTGCGGGGTGCAAAGGTAGCCACTTGCTGCCGGATACGCAACAGATACCGCTTTTTTAGGTAATACGTCAGCACTTGCTGTAGGGCCGCCGGGCGGTGGTCGGCGGGCAGGTCGGCGTAGCCGGCCAGCAGCGGCGCGATGCCCACGTCGAGCGTGTCGGCCACGGCCTGGGCTTCGGCGGCCACGCGGGCCACGGCGGCGGGGTCGGGGGCATTTTCCAGGTCCATGAGTTGCTCGTTGAGGTCCATCATGTCCATCAGAAAGTCGGGCGGCAGCTGGGCTTGCTTGGTTTCGTCGAGCAGGCTGTGCTGGCGCAGCACGTAGGCCATGCGCTGGTCGGGGTCGGCCAGGGTGCGGTAAGCGTCGGTGTTGCGGGTGGCTTGATGCAGCATTTCAGCCTGATTTTCGGGCGAGGAGGTGGCGTGAAAATCGGGGTGAGTCTCGCGGCTCTTGGCGTAGTAGAGGCGCTTAAGGGCGGCCTCGTCGAGGCGGAAAGATTCGGGCAGGCCGTAGAAGGCGAAGTAGTCGGGCGACATAGAAAACGAAATGATTCGGAAGTG
>JANXUO010000425.1 GCA_025356245.1 Hymenobacter sp. | reverse complement strand
CACCGCCGCCCGGCCCGCCGCCGCCCGGCCCGCCTGCGCCGCCGCCTTCGGCCTCGCCGCCTTCCTTAAGGTCATCGTTTTTAACGCCTTTGCCACCGCGTGTATCGGCCGCCGTGAGCTTACCAATGCGGTAGCTAAAGTTGATTTTGAAGCTGAGGTTGCGGAGCAGGTTGCTGCTGCTTTGCTCGATGAGGGGCGAGCTGACGGTGTTGTGGATGGTGATGCCCGAGGCGTTAAAGAAGTTTTCGGCCCCGAGGCCAATGCTGCCGCGCTTCTCGGCAAAATCGCGCTTCACGCTTAGGCTGTACACGCCGAAGCCGCTTTGGTCGCCCTGGAGCTGCACTTGCCGTCCGCGGTAAAAAGCGAAGGCTTGCAGGCCCCACACGGGCGTGAAATTGTAGGAGCTAAACACCCGTCCACTCACCACAAAACCCTGGTTGTTAGCACTGAAAACAACGTCGGGCACGTTGTTGCGCAGCACGGCGTAAAAGGCATCAACGCCGCCGCTGAGGCTAAACTTGGCGTTGCTGGCGTTGGCAAATACGCTGCCGCCGTAGGCGTTTTCCTGGCCAATGTTGTCGAAGGTAGTGCGGATGGTGTCGGCCCCCCGCACGGTGCGCACGGCCTGAATGGCCCCGGTGGTATTGCGCACAAACGTGCTGAGGTTCAGGTTTACCCGCTTGATAGCGGTGCTATAGCCCAACTCGTAGTTGTTGGTGTACTCGGGGGCCAGGCGGGGGTTGCCCTGCGTGGTGTTGAGCGGGTTGGCCGCCTGCACGTTGGGGTTCAGGAATTGCAGCGACGGCCGCTGAATGCGGCGGTTGTAGGCCAGCTTGAGCGTGTTGCCATTGCCGAGCTTGCGCGAGAGGTTGGCGCTGGGCACGAGCACCCCGTAGTCGGGGATGGGCACGGGGGTGGCATCGGCAAAATCGGCGTTGATGGTGGTGTGCTCGTAGCGCAGGCCGGGCTTGAGGGTGAAGCCTTTGGGCAGCCCCAGGGTGTAGGCCAGGTAGGCGGCCGTCACATTTTGGCGGTAGTTGAACTGATTGGACAGCCCCAGGCCGGGCACCGGCAGAAACGGCCCATCGGCCCCGGCGGCTCGTAGCGTAGCATAGTCGGAGCTTACGCGGCGCAGAATATTCTTGGCCCCCAACTCCAGAATCTGGGTTTTGGCGACGGGGTTTTGGTAATCGACCTGCGCGGTGTACTCCTCGTTGTAGCTCGGGTTGTCGTTTTGAATGCGCCCGCTCACGCTTCCGTCGTTCTGATTGAACAAACTATTGGTGAAGGTATTGGTGCGGTCGTTGCGGCTAAAGAGCGTCAGCACGCTCAACTCGTGCTGGGGCCGGGCAAAAGTGTGCGTAAAATTGAGGCTGGCATCGATAGTGCCCGAAACATCATTCACGTAAGCATCGCGCAGCGAGGTGCTTAGCAACGTGCCGGGGTCGGTGGTCCCAAAGCCTGCGAAGGTTTGCGTCAGCAGCCCGTCCTGGTGGTTGCGCTGGCGGCGGGTGCCGTAGGCCACGGAGCCGGTGAGGGCGTTGTGCTCGCTCAGGTCGTAGTCGAAGCCCAACGTGTAGCGGCCAAAAGCTTGCTGCTGACGGGTAGCGGCCTGTTGGGTGGTGGTGGTGGCAGCCCCCGTGGTGGGGCTGCGGGCCGCCTGCACGTTATCAAACTCGCCCGGAATGTTGTAGCCCGCCCGGCCAAAGCCGCCCAGGCTTAGGCCCAGCTTGCCTTTGCGGTAGCTGCCGCTCAGGCCTAAGTTGCTGGCTCGCAGGCCCACGCTGGCATCCAGGCCCAGGGTGGCGCCCTGCAGGCCCGCCCGGTCTTTGGTGACGATGTTGATGATGCCGCCCGAGCCTTCGGCGTCGTACTTGGCCGAGGGTGAGGTAATAACCTCCACGGTCTTAATCTGGTCGGCCGGAATTTGCTTGAGCGCGTCGGCAATGCTATTAGCAGCAATTGTGGAAGGCTTGTTGTTAATCAGCACCCGAATGTTCTGATTGCCCCGTAGGCTCACGTTGCCATCGAGGTCCACGCTCAGCAGCGGCACGCGCTTGAGCACGTCGGTGGCATCGCCGCCCCGGGCGGTCTGGTCGTTTTCGGCGTTGTAGATGGTGCGGTCCACGCGCTCCTCAATGAGCGGTTTTTGGGCTACTACCAGCACCTCGCCCAAGGCCTTGGCGGCCGGGGCCAGCGCAATTTGGCCCAGCTCAGTTGGCGCATTGGTCGCCACCATTACGCCCGCCCGCCGCTCGTTGGTGTAGCCCAGAAAGCTGATTTCGAGCGTGTAACTACCCGCTGGCACACCGCCCAACACAAATTTTCCGTCGGCGTCGGCCACGCCGCCACTCACGGCCTTGCCGTCGGCGTCCAGCACCCCCACCGAGGCGTAGGAAACCGGCTGCTGCGTGGCGTCATCTACCACCGTACCGCTAATGCGGCCACTGGGGCGGGGTTTATTTTGAATTGCAGATGAGGTAGTTGCAGGTTGGCTGCCCGGCTGTTGGGCACCGGCAGATAGCGCAAGAGCCAGCAGAGTAGCGGTTAGAATAGGATATTGCATAAGTTGCGTAAAGCTCGGATAAAAAGCCGGGCAAAGGAGCAAAATACCGCCCGGTGTTGCACGGCGCCCTTGCCCGCACGCTCTAGCTTTGCAGGCTAAATGCGCTTGTACGCCCCTTTTTCCTTCTTGTTTTTACATGAAGATATTTTGCCTTTACCGAACCGTGAAAGCAGCTTTCAGTATTCTTATCGCGTTGTTTTTCATGTTGATGTCGGGCCTGGCCGGTGCCCAAACCCTGCGCGTTACCGTGCTGGATTCGGCCAGTCGGCAGCCCGTCATTGGCCTGAGCGTGGCGGTGCCCGGTACCAGTATTGGCGCGGCTACCGACGCCAACGGCACGGCCAGCCTCAGCCCCGCGCCGGCGGCGGGCACCGGGCTGCGCCTGGCGGGCCTGGGCTACGCGCCGCGCACGGTGCCGGCGCCCGCGCCCGGCCAGCCGCTGCAAGTGCTGCTGCCCGCCGCCGCCACTGCCATCGAGGAAGTCATCGTCACCTCAACCCGCACCAACTCGCGCATCGAAGACCTGCCCACCCGCGTCGAAGTGCTTGGTGAAGAAGAGCTAACCGAAGAAAGTAGCATCAAGCCCGCCAACATTGCCTCGCTGCTCAGCGATTTGGCGGGCACCCAGATTCAGCCCACCTCGCCCACCACTGGCAACGCCGACTTGCGCATTCAGGGCCTGCCCGGCCGCTACTCGCAAATACTGCGCGACGGCCTGCCGCTGCTCGGCGGCTACGCGGGCTCATTCGGTATCCTCACCATTCCGCCGCTTGATTTGCGGCAGATTGAACTGATAAAAGGTTCCAGTTCTACACTTTACGGGGGCGGGGCCATTGCGGGCCTGGTGAACTTGGTGAGCAAGCAGCCGGTGCTGGGCCGGCCCGCGCTCACCCTCACCGCCAACCAAAGCACCCTGCGCGAGAGTAACCTCAATGGCTTTTCCAGCGGGCGCAACCAGCGCCTGGGCTACTCGGTATTTGCGGGCGGCACCCGCCAGCAAAGCACTGACGTTGATGATGATGGATTCGTGGACGTGCCCGAATTGCGCAACGCCACGGTGCACCCGCGTCTGTTTGTTTACCCCCGCCACGGGCAGCTGGCCCTGGGCTACACGGGCACCTTCGACACCCGGCGCGGCGGCGACCGCCGCGTGGTGCAGGCCGATGCGGCCCCGGCCGATGCGTTTTTCGTGACGAACCGCAGCCAGCGTCACGTCATCGACCTGATTTATACACAAGATAGCCTCGTCGGTGGTTTGCTCACCATCAAGGGCACAGCCAGCTGGTTTCGGCGCGAAGTGGCCACTAATACGGTGAGTTACGCTGCCCGGCAGCTTTCGTATTATTCCGAAGCCAGCTACCTGCACCGATTTGGGCGGCACACGCTGGTGGGCGGCATTAATTTTTTGGGCGAGGATTTTTCGCCGGACGATAAGCTGTTCGACCCCAATTATACTACCCCGTTGCGCAACGATTTCCGCTACGCCACCACCGGCGGCTTCGTGCAGGACGACTGGCAACTGGCCCCGCGCCTCAACCTGCAGGGCGGCCTGCGCCTCGACCACCACAACACCTACGGCAACTTCGTGCTGCCCCGGCTGGCCGTGCTCTTCAAAGCCACGGCCGACGTGACGCTGCGCCTCAACGGCGGCTACGGCTACCGCCTGCCCCAGCCCTACGTGAACGAGCTGGACGAGCGCGACTTGCCGGTCATCCAGCCCCTGCGCAACGTGCGGGCCGAAACCAGCCAAGGCCTGAACGGCGACGTCAATTACCAGCACCGGTTTGCTTCGGGCCTGAATCTCAACCTGAACCAGGCATTTTTTTACACCCGTCTTGCCGACCCGCTGGTGTTGCTGGAACAGCCCAGCGGTGGGTTGCCCGGCCCGCGCCCGGCGCTGGCCTGGGTCAATGCCCCGGCTCCCATCGTCAGCCAAGGCCTCGAAAGCTACCTGCGCCTGCGCTACGACGAAACCGAGCTTTACCTCGGCTACATTTACACCGATGCCAAGCGGCAGTACAACCTGCTGAATCCCAACGTACCCCTGGCTGCCCGCCACAAGCTGGCCACCGTGCTGGTGCAGGAGATTGAAGGCCTTTTTGCCGTGGGCCTCGAAGCCAGCTACACCGGCCGCCAGCACCTCGACGATGGCAGCGACCGCCCTGGCTACCCCGTTTTTGCCCTGCTGTTGCGTTACGTAACCGGCCCCTTCACCTTCGTGCTCAACGGCGAAAATGTGCTTGACTACCGCCAGACCCGCCGCGAGCCCGTGGCCTTCGGCGACCTCCGCAACCCCAACTTTGCCGAGCTGTGGGCCCCCGTGGAGGGTCGGGTAGTGAATTTGTCGGTGAATTGGAAGATGCGGTGAGCAGTGTAGCGCCCACTGCTTAACCCCAAAACAACCGTCCGCCTCTCCTTGTCGTACCT
This sequence comes from Hymenobacter sp., assembly GCA_025356245.1. GTDB lineage: Bacteria > Bacteroidota > Bacteroidia > Cytophagales > Hymenobacteraceae > Hymenobacter. The sequence continues at coordinate 11,190 of JANXUO010000425.1, read as the reverse complement.
TTGTAGCACCCGGCCAACACCTTAGCCGGGCTGACATCGCATGATGATTGAACCAGGACCGCTGCTGGCAGCGATAAACTCGCCCAACGACCTTAAAAAATTGGCTCCCGAACAGTTAGTGCAAGTCAGCCAGGAGTTGCGCGACTTCATTATCGACTCGGTGAGCATCTACGGCGGGCATTTTGGGGCCTCGCTGGGGGTGGTGGAATTGACGGTGGCACTGCACTACGTCTTCAACACACCCCACGACCAACTGGTGTGGGACGTGGGCCATCAGGCCTACGGCCACAAAATTCTGACCGGCCGCCGCGAACAGTTTGCGACCAACCGGCGGCTGCACGGCCTCTCGGGTTTCCCCAAGCGCAGCGAAAGCCCGTACGATGCCTTTGGCGTGGGCCACAGCAGCACCAGCATCGGCGCAGCGCTGGGCATGGCAATGGCTTCGGACTACAAGGGCGAATTTGACCGTCAGCACATTGCCGTGATTGGCGACGGGGCCATGACGGGCGGTATGGCCTTTGAGGCCCTCAATCACGCGGGCGTCAGCAAGAGTAACCTGCTTGTCATCCTCAACGACAACTGCATGAGCATCGACCCCAACGTGGGCGCGCTCAAAGAATACCTGACCGACATTACCACCTCGCGCACCTACAACAAAGTGCGCGACGAGCTGTGGAACGTGCTGGGCAAGCTCTCGAAGTTTGGTCCTAACCCCCAGCAGATTGCCCGCAAAGTAGAGGCCGCCATGAAGGCCACCCTGCTCAAGCAGAGCAATCTGTTTGAGGCGTTGAACTTCCGCTATTTTGGCCCCGTCGATGGCCACGACGTGCAGCACCTGGCCGCCATTCTCGAAGACCTCAAAACCATTCCCGGCCCCAAAATTCTGCACTGCGTAACGGTGAAGGGCAAAGGTTACGCTCTGGCCGAGAAAGACCAGACCCTCTGGCATTTCCCTGGTGTATTCGATAAGATTACCGGCGAAATCTCGCGCAAAACCTTTGACCAGCCCCAGCCGCCCAAGTACCAGGATGTGTTTGGCCACACGCTGGTGGAGCTGGCCCAGGCCAACCCCAAAATAATGGGCGTGACGCCCGCCATGCCCAGTGGCTCGTCGCTCAATTTGCTGATGGCCGCCCTGCCCGAGCGGGCCTTCGACGTGGGCATTGCCGAGCAGCACGCCGTTACGTTTTCGGCGGGCCTGGCCACGCAGGGGCTTATTCCGTTCTGCAATATTTACTCCACGTTCATGCAACGCGGTTACGACCAGGTGATTCACGACGTAGCGCTGCAAAACTTGCACGTCGTGTTTTGCCTCGACCGCGCCGGCTTTGCCGGGGCCGACGGCCCCACCCACCACGGTTGCTACGACTTGGCTTACATGCGCTGCATTCCGAATATGACGGTGGCCGCTCCCATGAACGAGCAGGAGTTACGCAACCTGATGTACACCGCCCAGCTGCCCGAAAATGCCGGCCCCTTCAGCCTGCGCTACCCGCGCGGCGAGGGTGTAATGCCCGAATGGCGCACGCCCTTGCAGCGCATTGCCATCGGCACCGGCCGCGTGGTGCGCGAGGGTGCCGAGGGTGGCGTGGCTATCCTAACCATCGGCCACATTGGTAATTACGCCGTGAAAGCCACAGCTGCCCTGGCCGCCGAGGGCCTCGAAGTCGGCCACTACGACCTGCGCTTCTGCAAGCCGCTCGACGAGGAAATGCTGCTCGGCATTGCCCGCCGCTACCGTGCCATCGTCACGGTCGAAGACGGCTGCCTGATGGGCGGCTTCGGGGCGGCCGTGCTGGAGTTTCTGGCCGATAACCACCTCAGCCTGCCTACCCGCCGCCTCGGCATCCCCGACCGCGTGGTGGAGCACGGCACCCAGGACGAGCTTTACAAGGAGTGCGGGTTCGACGCGGCCGGCATTGCTCAGGCCGTGCGCGAGCTGGGCGAGCGGGTAACAGCCGACCGCCTGGCCTTGCGGTAGGGCTGGCAGGAGCATCAGATAATCATGAAAACCCCCGTATCAAGCTGCTGCGGGGGTTTTATTTGACCGCGTGCTCTGCGCAACAGCCGTTACAAGTGGTGCCGCTCGTTGCGCACGGCGTTTTGCAGCGTCCACCCCACTTCACGCTCGAAGGGGTGTTGCCGCACCGGGCAAGCAGGCATGTGGCACAGCGAGCAGGCCCGGAACGTGCAAGGGTCGGCGTGGACAAACATCTCGACCTCGACCGCGAAGCGCTGGCCAATCAATTCCTCGATGGCGTGCAGCTCGGTATGTACTTGTTCCAGCGGGAAATAATAGGGCATCTGCATGTGGCAGTCGATGTGCAAGTTGGCGCCGTAGCGTTGCACGCGTAGGTTGTGCACGTCAATCCAGCTGGGCTGGCGGCGGGCTTGCAGCTCGGCAATAACCTCGGCCACCACGGCCGTATCGGTTTCGTCCATCAGGCCCGACACGGCGCGGCGCGTCATGCGGTAGCCATTCACGAGGATGAAGCCACCCAGCAGCAGCGCCGCGCCCGCATCGAAGCGCAGCACGCCCGTAAAATGCACCAGCACCAGCGCCCCGGCCGATACAATGGACGTAAGTGCGTCGATGTAAAGGTGTTGGCCATCTCCGGTGAGGGCCACCGAGCCCAGCCGCCGCCCCGAGCGCACCAGCAGCAAGCCCACGCCAAAGTTGACTGCCGCCGTGGCGGCCAGCAGCAGCACGCCCCAGTCGGGCCGCGCCACGGGGTGCGGATGCCAGAAGCTGCGCGTGGCACTGACGAGGATGAAGCCGCCGGCCACGAATATCAACGCCCCTTCGAAGCCAATGGACAGGTACTCGATTTTGCCGTGGACGTAGGGGTGGTTCTCGTCTTTGGGCAGGCTGGCCAGGTACAGGCTGTAGAGTGCAAAGCCGCTGGTGGCTACGTTGATGATGCTTTCGAGGGCATCGGTCAGCACAGCTTGCGAGTGGGTGAGGCGGTAGGCGTAAAATTTGGTCAATACCAGCACGATGCTCACTACGAGGGACAGAAGGCCGAGGCGTTGCTTGGTTTGGGCGGCGGTGATGGGCATGGGCAAAAAAGTGGGGAAGGGCCGCAAAGGTCGGCCCGTTGAAGCGAGAAATGGTAACGCTGCGGGCGCAATGGCCGCGCCTAGTACCCGCCGCACCGGCCAGGGCAGCATACGTTTCGCCCCGCAGAGTGGCTAGGCCGCCGTCCGCTCTTGCCACCGCGGCCAAAACATTGGGGGGGGAGAAGCAGTATTTAAGCCGGTTTAAAAATATTTTTAGGCCAGTCTAAAAATGCAGTACCTTTGTCCCGCAAAACACCCATTACTGAAGTGCCCGACTCGCCTATCTTGCCTGCTGCCCCGGCCTCCGCCCCGGTCCCGCCCGCGGCGGAGTCCGGCTGGCGGCACCCGCGCCGCGCCAACTCGTTGAGTGAAGTGTATGCCAGCATTAAAGTGCCGGGAGTCGATGCCTCGTTTTGGCGTAAGATGCTGGCCTTCTGGGGGCCGGGGCTGATGGTGGCCGTGGGCTACATGGACCCCGGCAACTGGGCCACCGACTTGGCCGGTGGCTCAAAATACGGCTACACGTTGCTGTCGGTGGTGATGATTAGCAGCCTCTTTGCCATGCTTTTGCAGCACCTGGCGGCCAAGCTGGGCATCGTCACGGGCCGCGATTTGGCCCAAGCCTGCCGCGACCACTACTCGCCCCGCGTGAGCTTCGCGCTGTGGGTGATGTGCGAAATTGCCATCGCCGCCTGCGACCTGGCCGAAGTCATCGGCTCGGCCATTGCCCTGAATCTGCTTTTTGGCCTGCCCCTGGTTTGGGGGGTGGTGCTCACAACGCTTGACGTTCTGCTGGTGCTGCTGCTGCAAAACCGGGGCTTCCGCGTTATTGAAAGCCTGGTGGCGGGGCTTATCCTATTGATTTTCGGGTGTTTTCTCTACGAAATACTGGCCTCGCACCCCGATTGGTTGGCCCTGGGGCGCGGCCTGGTGCCGCAGCCGCAGGTCGTGACGAACCCGGCCATGCTCTACGTGGCCATCGGCATCCTGGGGGCCACCGTCATGCCCCACAATCTGTATTTGCACTCCAGCATCGTGCAAACCCGCGCTTTCGAGCAAAGCGAAGCGGGCAAGCGCTCGGCCATCAAATTCGCCTCCATCGACAGCACGGTGGCCCTTTTTCTGGCGTTTTTCGTGAACGCGGCCATCCTCGTCACGGCCGCTGCTACCTTCCACGGTACTGGCCACCAAGATGTAGCCGACATTGCCGACGCCCACAAGCTGCTCACGCCGGTGCTGGGCGCGGGGGCCGCCTCGGTGCTGTTTGCGGTGGCGTTGCTGGCCTCGGGCCAGAACTCGACCCTGACCGGCACCTTAGCGGGCCAGATTGTGATGGAGGGCTTCCTCGACATCAAGCTCAAGCCTTGGTTGCGCCGGCTCATTACGCGCCTCGTGGCCGTGGTGCCAGCGCTGGTGGTAACGCTTTTTTACGGCGAGAAAGACTTGGGCAAACTACTGGTATTGAGCCAGGTAATTCTCTCGTTGCAGCTCTCGTTTGCCGTGGTGCCGCTGGTGCTTTTCACCGGCAGCCGGGCCAAAATGGGCGTGTTTGTGAATAAGCCCTGGGTGCAGGTTTTGGCCTGGGTGGTGAGCGGCATCATCATCATGCTGAATGCCTTTTTGTTGTGGCAAACGCTGCGGTAGGGGCGAAGCAGGCGGTCAAAATCACTTCCTTAGCTGAAGAGGGGGGAGTTTGACCGCCGCTGCCTCAACCTATCTATGCTATGAACATGAAAATTTTACTCGTCTTTTTATTCGGCTGGCTGCCTTCCGTCAGTCATAGCCAGTCGGCCGCAACCCTCGCCGGCCGCGTGCAAACTGCTCAAAACCAGCCCGTGCCCTTCGCCAGTGTGCGTGTGCCGAGCGCGGCTTTGGGCACCACGGCCGATGTCGAAGGGCACTTTCGCTTGCCCAACATTCCCGTCGGGCCGGTGCTGCTGACGGTAAGCGCCGTGGGTTTCATCACGCAACAGCAACGGTTGGTGCTGCGGCCCGAACAGCTGGTGAACGACTTCACCATCAGCTTAGAAGCCGCGCCGTCGGCCCTTACCGAAGTGGTGGTGACGGGCGTGGGCCGGGCCACCGAAATCCGCCGCAGCCCCGTGCCCATTGCAGCCCTGAGCCGGCGCGAAATGCAGCTCAACGCCAACACCAACGCCATCGACGCGGCCGTGCGCGGCGTGCCCGGCCTGAGCGCCGTTACGACCGGCCCCAACATCAGCAAGCCCTTCATCCGGGGGCTGGGCTACAACCGCGTGCTGACAATGTACAACGGCCTGCGCCAGGAAGGCCAGCAGTGGGGCGACGAGCACGGCCTAGAGGTGGACGGCTACGATGTTGACCGGGTGGAGGTGGTAAAAGGCCCCGCTAGCCTGCTCTACGGCTCCGACGCCGTGGCCGGCGTGGTGAACCTGCTGCCCGCCCTGCCCAATAGCCCCAGCGGCGAGCTGCACGGCGAAGTGCTAAATGAATACCAGAGCGTCAATGGGTTAATCGGTAATTCGCTGGGCTTGAACTACCAAAAAAACGGTTTCCAGACCAGCCTGCGCACCAGCCACCGCCTGGCCCGCGACTACCGCAACGCCGCCGATGGCCTCGTGTACAATACCGGTTTTCGCGAGTTGACCCTGACCGCAATGCTGGGCGTGCAAAAAAGCTGGGGCAGTTCGCACCTTTACCTCACGGCCTACGACAACCACCAGGAAATCCCCGATGGCAGCCGCGACTCGCTCAGCCGCCGCTTCACCCGGCAGGTGCTGGAAAACGACCGCGACGACGTGAAAAATCGCCCTGTCGTGGGCGAAGACGAATTGCATTCTTACCGAATCAGCGACTTGCGGCAGCGCATCCGGCACTACCGGGTTTTTAACCGCAGCACCCTGCGCGTGGGAAGCGGCGAACTGCGGCTGTTGCTGGGGGCGCAGCAAAACCAGCGGCAGGAATTTAACCACCCCACCGCGCCCAGTCAGCCGGGCCTTGCCTTGCAGCTCACCACCTACAGCTACGATGCCCGCTATCTGCTGCCTGCCTGGCATGGGCTCGAAATCACGCTCGGCGGCAACGGCATGACGCAAATCAACCGCCACCAGGACGCGACCGACTTTCCCATTCCCAGCTATGACCTGTACGACCTGGGCGGTTTTGGCGTAGTGAAAAAGCCTTTTGGGGCGCTGGAAATAACCGGCGGCCTACGCTACGACACGCGCCGGGTGCGCTGGGCCGATTTCTACGTGGCCCCTAACCCCAACACTGGCTTTGCGGCGGCGGCGGGGCTGGATGCTGCGGGCGGCAATTTGCAGTTTTCTGCGTTCGGCAAAAGCTACCGGGGCGTATCGGCCAGCCTGGGCGGCAGCTACGCCGTGGGGCCGCGCCTCACGTTGCGGGCCAACGTGGCCCGCGGCTACCGCGCCCCCAACATCCCCGAAATCGGCTCGAACGGGCTGGACCCTGGGGCGCACATCGTGTACCTGGGCAACCGAGGCTTTGCCCCCGAATTCAGCTTGCAGGAAGATTTGGGGGCGTTGTGGCAGTCGCCCAACTGGGAAGCGAGCGCCGAAATCTTTCACAACTACGTGCAAAATTTCATCTACCAAGCCCGGCTTTTCGATGCCGTCGGTCGGCCGGTAGAAGTGGTGCCTGGCAACGCCACCTACCAATACCAACAAGCTGCCGCCCGGCTTTATGGGTTGGAAATCAGCGTGAACATTCACCCCAAACCTCTGCCTTGGCTGAGCTGGCGCAGTGGGGCGGCCCTGGTGCGCGGCCTCAATATCAACCCCGCCCTGCGCGAATTACGGGGCGATGCCGCTCGTTACCTGCCGCTCATCCCGGCCCCGCAGGCCCGCACCGAACTGCGCCTGACGCGGCCCGCCCGCCCCGGCCGCTGGGCCAATGCCTACTGCCGCCTCAGCCTCGACGGTACCCTGCGCCAAACCCAGTTTTATGCCCTCGACGGGGCCGAAACCGCCACGCCCGGCTACCTGCTGCTGGGCCTGGGCGCCGGCACTACCTACCGCACCCGCGCCGGCCGTGAGGCCGTGCAGGTGTTTTTACAGGTTGATAACGTGTTGGATGTAGCCTGCCAGGCGCACCTCAACCGGCTGAAATATTTTGAATACTACGCTGCTTCGCCCACCGGGCAAACCGGCATTTTCAACCCCGGCCGCAACGTGGGGCTAAAGGTGGTGGTGCCGTTTTAGCAGGCAACTGGCAGTAAATGGCGCGAGTTTAGGCGCAGCCGTAATTCGTGCCTGCCATGACCGGGAGGCTACGCCTCCCGTGCCGCGCCAGCGGCAAGCTCGCGCAAAGCTGCCCTTGTAGCCTGCCCAGGCGCGAGTCGTTCTGTTGCGAGGCACAGCCTCGCCCGGTTTTGGGCGCGAGTTACGGCTTCGCCTAAACTCGCGCCAGCTTAATCAGCTTAAGTCAGCCCAAGCTACCCCAAGCCGACCGCACCAGCCGCAAAACCCGCGTACCTTTGCCCCGTCAAGGTGCCCTGCTTCCGGCAACGGGAGAAGGGCTTAAAAGGGAATCCGGTACTCAGGCCGGAGCTGTCCCCGCAACTGTACGCCCCACATCGGGGTGGGCCACGAAGCCACTGTTTGAAGCTGATTATCAGCCAATAAATGGGAAGGCGGCCCACCCGGCAAGGCAAGCCAGGAGACCTGCCCGGACGCTTCACCCCAGGTTCAGCGGTCGCGGAGGACGGCCGGAGAACGAGAGCAGCGGCGCATGGGCCTTTGGGCTTACGGCGGCCGGTTTCCCTGTTTTTCGGCCTCGGCCTACCGTAGCAACTGCCGTTTTTGGCAGCAGGCGCGGCAGGTTTTGAATCGAATTTTCGAGCTTCGGAAATTTTGATTCGCACCCGATTTTTAGTTGTTTTTGAATTGGCTTTAGTAGCCGTGCTTGCCGGTGCGGGGCCGGTGCAGGCGCAGCGCGTGGTAGCGGGCGCAGTGCCCGACTCGGCCCTACTGCGGCGGGTGCAGGCGCTGCCAGCAGTGCAGGTGCAGGCCGTGCGCCCAAGCCGCTTCGCCGTGGGCAGTCGGCTCGAAGTGCTCGATTCGGCGGCCTTGAGCCAGGGGCGGGGCGGCACCGTGGCCGACGCGCTGGCGGCCCGCAGCACAGCCTACCTGCGCAGCTACGGGCCGGGGCAGCTGGCTACCATTAGCCTGCGCGGCACTTCGGCCAGTCAAACCGCCGTCCTCTGGAACGGCCTCAACATCCAGCTGCCCACTTTGGGCCAGAACGACTTGGCCACGCTGCCGCTGGCTGCTGGCACAGAAGTAGCCGTGCAACCCGGCCCAGCGGCGGCCCTTTACGGCGGCGGGGTCATCGGCGGGGCCGTGCTGCTAAACACGGGAAGCCCCGCTTTTGGACGCGGACCTGCCGTGAGCGCCCAACTCGACGGCGGCAGTTTTGGGCTGCGCGGCGGCAGCGTGGCGGCCAGCGGCGGCAACGCCCGCGTGGCGGCACGTGTGAATGGGAGCTACCGGCAAGCCCTCAACAACTACACCTACCTGGTGCCCGAGCTGGGCGGCCCGGTGCGCCGCACGCTTACCGGTGCCGCGCTACGCCAACAGCTGAGCCTGGCCCCCGACGTGGCCGTGCGACTCGGCGTGGGCGGCCTGCTGACCGCTGCCGCTTGGCTCACCGACACCGACCGTGACATTCAGCCCAGTAGCAGCAGCAGCAACCCGGCCGCCCGGCAGCGCGACCAGAACGTGCGCCTGCTACTGGGCTACCGCCACCTGGGGCGCGACAACCGGCAGTGGGCCGTGCGTGGCGCGTGGTTTGAGGACGTGCTGAATTACCAGGACCTCGTCATCGTCAGCAATTCGCGGGTGCGCACCACCCAGGGCCAGGCCGAGTACACGGCCCCGCTGGGCCGGGCTGCCACCATGCGCCTTGGAGCTGAGATACAACATTTTGCCGCTGAGTTGAACGAGTACGTGCAGCCCGAAATAGGCGAGAACCGGTCGGCGGCCTTTGCGCTGCTGCGGGCCGAACCCCGCGCCGGCCTGCGGTTGAGCGCCAACCTGCGCCAGGCGTTTTTGCCCCAGGGCAACCCCTTGTGCCCCGCCCTGGGGTTGGAGTGGGACGCTTGCGGCCCCGACCCCGACAGCACCGCCACCCCCGGCCGGGCGGCGGCCCCGGCCCGCCTCACGCTACGGGCCAGCGCCGCCCGCAGCTACCGCGCCCCCACCCTCAACGAGCGCTACTGGGGCGTGGGCGGCAACCCCGCGCTCCGGCCCGAAATCGGCTTTGGTGGCGAAGCCGGCCTGCGCCACGAATGGGCCTTTGCCCGCCGCGCCACGCTGCGCAACGAGCTGACCGCCTACACCCAACGGGTGGATGACTGGGTGCAGTGGACGCCCGGCACTGACGGCTTGTGGCGGCCCCGCAACCTGCGCCAGGTGCTGACCTACGGCCTCGAAGCCAGTGCGCGGTTGGCTTGGCAGCCCGGTCGGCACCGCCTCACGGCCCGTGCCGCCTACGCTTACACCGTGGCCCGCACCCACCGCGCCACCGACGCCCTCGACCCCGTGCCCGCCAACCGGCCGCTGCCCTACGTGCCGCTGCACACCGTCACTTTCACCCTCGACCATACGTATCGTCGCTGGCGTTTGGGGGTAATAGCCAACGCGGTAGCTTACCGCTACACCGATGCCTCGGCCACCGCTTTTCTGCCCGGCTACGGGCTGCTGGGCGGCAGCCTCGGCTACGCCTTGCCGCTGCCCGGCCCCACCGAGCTGCTGTTGCTGGCCCAGGGCAGCAACCTACTCAACTACGCCTACAACAGCTACGCGGGTCGCCCCGCCCCGCCCCGCGCCTTGCTCTTGAGCCTGCGCCTGAGTTTCGACAACTAACCAACCCAACCCCCAAATTTTTTCCTCGCATGAAAATTACCAACCTCCTGCTAGCCCCGCTGCTGGCCTTGCTGTTGTTAAACAGCTGTAGTCCAAAAGAAGACGAGAAATTGCCCGAACCGGTGGCCAGCCGCGTTTTTGTGGTGAACGAAGGGGCCTTCCGCAACGACAACGGCACGGTGTCGCTCTTCGACCCGACAGCCAAGACAGTAACTCCCGACCTGTTTCAGCGGGTGAATGGCACCGGGCGTATCCTGGGCGACGTTGTGCAAAACCTGGCCGTGGCCGGCGGCAAAGGCTACGCAGTGGTCAATAATTCCAACAAGATTGAAGTGGTGTCGCTGCCCGATTTTCGGTCGGTCGCTACCATCCGGGGCTTGCACAGTCCGCGCTACCTGCTGGCGGTATCGGCCACCCGCGCCTACGTCACGCAGTGGGGCCGCGATACGCTGAGCGAGGTGCGCAATGGCCGGCGAGTGTCGATTGCCAAAGTGCGGGCAGGCATCAAGGTCATCAATCTGGTCACCAACACCGTGATTGACAGCATTGCCACCGGTGCCCTGCCCGAGCGCCTGACCCTGGCTGGCGGCCGGGTGTTCGTGGCCAACTACGGTGGCAACACCCTCACCGTCATCGACCCCGTTACTGGCCTTGTGGCCGCGACGGTGCCCGTCGGCGATGCCCCCAACAGCTTCGTCCTCGACAAAAACGCCCGCCTTTGGGTGTTGTGCGGCGGGCAGGTGCAGTACGGAGCCAATGGGGTCGATTACGCCACCACTACGCCCGGCAGCCTGCACTTCCTCGACCCCGGCAACCCCACGGCCGGGGCCACGGCCCGCACGTTTGCCACTAACCGCTTCGTGCCTACCGACCTGCAACTCAACCCTGGCCGCGACCAACTCTACTTCCGCGCCATTGATGCCTACACTTCGCTGGGCGGCGTGTGCCGCGTCGGCGTGGCCGCCGCAACCCTGCCCGACCTGACGGCTCCCTTCATCACTGGCCTGTTTTACGGTCTGGGCATCGACCCCAATACGGGTGTCATCTACGCGGGCACGGGCAACCTGTCGGCCGATAAGTTCGGGCGCTACCAGGCTGATGGCAGCAAAATCGACGAGTACGCGGCTGGGTTGGGCGTGAACGGCTTCGTTTTCTTCCAGTAACACCCTCGCGTCGGGCCATCGTTGGCAACGAGTGTCAAAATGAAGAAGGTCAACCGAGCGGCTGCACAGCCGCTCGGTTGACCTTCTTTCTTGCTTTGGCATCA
>JANXUO010000414.1 GCA_025356245.1 Hymenobacter sp. | reverse complement strand
CCGGCCACTAATAGTTGAACTCGCGCCTGCTTGCCCTGGGGCAGCCTACGGCAGTGGCCGGACGAACCGCTTCGCGGAATTCGCCCGACCACTGTTACGCCCTGGCCATTCCCATTTCGTAGTTCTTGATTTCGGCAAAATAGACATCTTCCAAATCGGGGTTTACCGCTTCAAAACCCGCGTCCGGCGCACCGTCGGCCAGGATGTGAACCACGGTTTTGCCCGCAAACAGGCGCGAGCTGATGACCGTGTAGCTGGCTTGCAGGGCGGGCAGCTCGGCCTTCTCGATGAGCTTTTTCCAGATGCGGCCTTTGAGGCTGTTCATCACCGAAAGCGGGTCGCCGGTGAGGAGGACTTCGCCTTTGTTGATGATGGCCATTGCGCGGCACAGGTCCGATACATCGCTGACAATGTGGGTACTGAGGATGACGACGAGGTTTTCGCCAATCTCGCTCAGCAGGTTGTGGAAGCGGTTGCGCTCGGCGGGGTCGAGGCCGGCGGTGGGTTCGTCCACGATGATGAGGCGGGGGTTGCCGAGCAGGGCCTGGGCAATGCCGAAGCGCTGCTTCATGCCGCCGGAGTAGCCGCCGACGTACTTCTTGCGCACGTCGTAGAGGTTGGTTTGGTGCAGCAGGGCGGCCACCATTTCCTTGCGTTCCTTCGCGTTGGCAATGCCTTTGAGGGTGGCGAAATGCTCGAGCAGCTCCTCGGCGCTCACGCTGGGATAGACGCCGAACTCCTGGGGCAGGTAGCCCAACACGCGGCGCACGGCTTCTTTGTCGCGCAGCACGTCGATGTCGTCGAGCATAATACTGCCCGTGTCGGCGTCTTGCAGCGTGGCAATGGTGCGCATGAGGCTGCTTTTGCCCGCGCCGTTGGGGCCGAGCAGGCCAAACATCCCGGTCGGAATTTCCAGGCTCACATTTTTAAGGGCCTGGGTGCCGTTGGGGTAGGTTTTGGAGAGGTTGGTAATGGAGAGGGCCATGCGCGGGGAGGTGGAGGCGGAAAGTTGGTAGGATGGTGGGGCAATTGATGCAAATATCGCAGGATAAGTTGCCTGGTGTGGCTTGGCTTGGTCGGGTAATCGCGCCGCATTCGGTTTTCGGCCCCAATGCCGGCTAATGGCCTAGCGGCCGCCTTGCTTGCCGCCGCCGCCCTTTACGTCGTCGTTGCGGATGGACTTACGCTGCCGCCCGCCCTCGGCCTTGCCGTAGGCGTAGGCCAGATACACGCGGATGGCACGCTGGTAGGATACGTAGCCGCCCTGCTCGCTGAAATAGGGCGTGTTCACCGTGCCCCGGTAGGTCCAGGTGTTATTGAAGGGGTTGCTCAGGTTCAGGCTCAGGTCGAGCTTTTCGTTGAGGAAGGACTTCTTGGCCCCGAACTCATAGTACAGGTTGGACGAACCCGTACCCTGAATGGCCGGCTCCGGCGTGTTGGTGTACAGGTTGCCTTGCAGGGTCAGCGTTTTGGTGAGCTTGTACGAGGTGTTGAACACCATGTCGACCTGCCAGCCGCGGCGCTCGGCGTTCAGGGCCGGGCTGCGGCGCACCACGTAGCGCAGGTTGGGGCCGCCGCTGATGTCCCACTTGGCGGTGGGCTTTACGGAGCCGTAGGTGGTGAGCATGTAGAAGGTGTTGGCGGCCACGTTGGCGAAGGTCTGGGCCGTGAGGCCGGGGCGGTCGGTGGCCAGGCGCACCTGCTCGATGGCGTTGCCGGTGCGCTGCACGGCAAGCGCGGCGTTGAGGGAGGCTATTTTGCCGCCCGTGTTGTAGCTCAACTCGTAGGAGTCGGTCAGCTCGGGGTCCAGGTTGGGGTTGCCGTAGGCGAGGTAGCTGGGGTCGGAGCGGTCCACGTAGGGGTTGAGGTAGTAGATGTTGGGCCGGGTGATGCGCCGCGAATAGGCCAGGCGCAGGCTGGTAGCGTCGCTGAAAGAATATTGGGCGTTGCCGTTGGGCAGGGGCGTGGTGTAGCTGCGGCCGAAGCCGGTGTCGGTGGTGCGGAAGCGGGCCGTGAGGGTGGTGCGCTCGACCCGCCCGCCCAGGCTGCCGCTGAGCTTTTTGCTCAAACTGAAGGCATAGGTGGCATAGGCGGCCTGCACGTTCTGGTCGTAGTCGAAGTTGGTGGCCCGGCGGGGCGAGCGGGCAAAATCGGGGGCCAAAGCCGTGAAAAAGGTGTCCACGTCGGCCACCGAGGAGTTGCGCCGCCAGATGGACTTGAGGCCCGCCTCCAGCGTCTGCTTCTCCCCAAACGGCTGGGTGAAATCGGTCTGGGCCGTGATTTCGTTGCCCGGCGAGGCATTG
>JANXUO010000400.1 GCA_025356245.1 Hymenobacter sp. | reverse complement strand
CGTGGGCTACGCCGTGCATTTGCGCGGCACGGAGGTCGTGGACTTCACGGGCACGCTGGGCACCGGCGACTACGCCCGCACCCTGGCCCGCGCCACGGGCAGCAACGGCGAGGGCCTGCACCTGGTGGGCAACCCCTACCCGGCCCCCATTGACTTTGCGCTGGTGACAGCCGCCGACCGGCCGGGCGTGGACGCGGCCTTCTTCGTCTTCGAGAGCAGCGGGCCGTACGCCGGGGCCTACCGCTCAGCGGTGAACGGGGTGGGCAGCAGCAGCTTCATCGGCAGCAGCCAGGGCTTTTTCGTGCGCGTCACGCCCGGTCAAACCTCGGGTACGCTCACTTTTAAGAACGCGCAGCGCCTGACCGACTACGCCCAGCAAGTGGCCGTGCGCCGCGGGGCGGCCGACACCCGCCCACAGGAGCAGCTCACGCTGGCCGGCACTACCGGCACGGCTTCCGACGACTTCTACCTCTACGCCGAAACCGGGGCCACCCCCGGCGCAGACGCCGAGTTTGATGCCGTGAAAATGCCCAACCCCAGCGGCCTGAACCTGGCCGGCCTCACGGCCACCGGCACGCAGCTCGCCATCGACGGCCGCCCGGCCTTTGCGGCTGCTACGGTGGTGCCGCTCGCCGTATCGGTACCCGCTGCCGGCTCTTATATCTTCACGGCCGCCGCCCTGGCCAACCTGGGCCGCACCACGGCCACGTTGGTCGATAACCTGACCGGCACCCGCACCCTGCTGACGGCCGGCACCGCCTACCGCTTCACGACGGCCACGACCACGGCCCCCGGCCGCTTCTTCCTGAACCTGGCCCCGGCCGGCGCGCTGGCCACGGCCGCCGCCACGCTCGAAGCCCAAGTGCAGGTGTACCCCAACCCCGCCCACGGCCAGCTTACGCTGCTGCGCCCGGCCGGGGCCACTGCTTCGGCGGTGCTCGTCGATGCCCTGGGCCAGGTGGTGAAAACCCTGGCCTTGCCCACGGCCGAAACCGCGCTCGACCTGCGCGGCGTGGCCAGCGGCATCTACACCCTGCGCCTCACGCTCGACGGGCAGCCGGTGAGCAAGCGCGTGGTGCTCGACTAATTTTTTCACCGGCCCCGCGCCCCCGCCCGTTGCGGCGCGGGGGCGTTGAGGGCGGGCTTTTCTCACCTTTTTTTGTTGTTTTATGAAACGTATTTTGCTGATTTGCGCCCTGCTGCTGGGCGGGGCCGTGGCCCAACACGCGCTGGCCCAGGTACCGGGCGGCGGCGGCCCCGGCCCCGGCGGCGGGGCCGGCGGCGGCACGGGTGTGCCGATTGACGGCGGGGCTTCGCTGCTGCTGGCCTCGGGGGCGGCCTACGCCCTCAAGCGCCTGCGCGGGCGCAACGCGCCTCGCTCGTAGCTTCTCCAACAATACCACACCAAAATGCCCTTTCCGTTATCGGAAAGGGCATTTTTTTTCCGATGGTAAAACCTTCGCTTCCTCGGGGCAGATGGCCGTGGAGGGTAGCCGGGGTGTAGGGCGGGGTCACCCTACACCCCGGCTACCCTACAACTACCTGCGGGCGGCCCTCAGAGCTTGCTGCCGAAGGCCAAATCGCCGGCGTCGCCCAGGCCGGGGATGATGTAAGCGTGCTCGTTGAGCTTCTCGTCAATGGCGGCCACCCAGAAATTGGCCTCGGGTATTTCCTGCGTCACGTAGGCCAGGCCCTCGGGCGAGGCGATGACGGCGGCGATGTACACTTGGCGCGGCGTGCCGAAGCGCAGCATGGCCCGGTAGGTTTGCACCAGGCTTTTGCCGGTGGCCAGCATGGGGTCCACGAGGATGAGGACGCGCTCGTCGAGGCGCGGGGCCGAGAGGTAGTCCACCTGCACCGTGACGGTGGCCGTGCCCTCGACGCGGTAGGCGGCCACGAAGGCGCTCGGGCTTTGGTCGAAGTAGTTGAGGAAGCCCTGGTGAAACGGCAGCCCGGCCCGCAGCACGGTGGCCAGCACCGGGAAGTCGCGCAGGAGCTTGCCCGTGGTTTCGGCCAGCGGCGTCTGGATGGGCTGGTCGGTGTAGCTGAGGTGGGCGCTGATGCGGTAGGCCATGATTTCGCCCAGCCGCTGCAGGTTGCGGCGGAAACGCAGGCCGTCTTTCTGCACTTCGCGGTCGCGCAGCTCGGCCAGGAAGTGGTTGGCAATGCTGGGCTCGGCGCACACAACGTGGACGCGGGCGGTGGGGGCGGAGGCTTCGGAAGGAGTGGGCATGGCGCAGCGTGTGGGTTAGGCGGTGCAAAGAACGCGC
>JANXUO010000384.1 GCA_025356245.1 Hymenobacter sp. | reverse complement strand
CTTCAAAAAGCCCGTCATCCTCACCAACTACCCCAAGGAAATCAAGGCTTTCTACATGAAGCTCGACGAGGACGGGCGCACCGTGCGGGCGATGGACGTGCTGTTTCCGGGCATCGGCGAAATCATCGGCGGCTCGCAACGCGAGGAGAACCTCGACAAGCTCAAGGCCCGCATGGCCGAGATGCACGTGCCCGAAGAAGAGCTGTGGTGGTACCTGGAGCTGCGCAAGTATGGCACCGCGCCCCACGCCGGCTTCGGCCTGGGCTTTGAGCGCCTAGTGCTGTTCGTGACGGGCATGGCGAATATCCGCGACGTGATTCCGTTTCCGCGCTACCCGAAAAACGACGCGTTTTAGCCATGACCGTGCCCCTTCATCCCAGCCCGGCATTGCCCAGCACGCTGCGCCACCACCTGCTGCTACTCGGACTGCCCACGCTGCTGCTGGGCTCGGCCGTGCAGCTGGTGGGGCCGCCGTACCTGCTTGCACTTGTGGCATTTGGGGTGGCACTGCTACTGACCCGGCCCGGCAGCCGGCCGGGGCTGGCCGGGCTGCTGGCGGGGTTTGTGAGCTGGGTGGGGCCAGCGGCCTTCTTCAATCAGCAAAACCACGGGCTGCTGGCCGGCCGCGTGGCCCAACTACTACCGCTGGGCGGCCAAAGCTGGGCGGTGGTGCTGCTGAGCGGCGTGGTGGGCGGCCTGCTGGGCTGGGCGGGCGCCTGGGCCGGTGGGGCGCTAAGGCGGGGGCTTTGAGTCTCTTGTTTTCAAGGCGACAAGCTCGCACAGAATTCACAGAGTTGCATGGAGTTTAGCCGGCTACCTGGCAAGGCTTGTTTGAAACAGCAGACGCCCATCACGCCTCGGGGTTGGCGGTAGCCAGGGTGTCGTAGCCCAGTGTTTCGGGGTTGTCGTCGGCGGGCAGGCGGATGTCATCGGCGTCGTTCACGCGAAGCGTGAGCAAGCCGCCGATGAGCATCGTGACTCCTCCCAACACCAACGTGCTCAAGGTATTGCCACCAAATACGTTCACAGTGAGGAAGCCAAGGGCCGTGGCGGCCACGATTTGCGGGATGACGATGAAGAAGTTGAACACGCCCATGTAGTAGCCCATCTTATTGGCGGGCAGCGCCCCGGCCAGCATGGCGTAAGGCATCGACAGGATACTTGCCCAGGCAATGCCCACCAAGCCCATGGCCACTGGCAGCAGCGCCGGGGTGTGGATGAAACGCAACGAAATCAGTCCCAGGCCGCCCACCACCAGGCACAGCATATGCGTGAAACGGCGGCTGGTGCGGCGGGCCAGCACGGGCAGCAAAAAGGCGAAGAGGGCCGCCACGCCATTCCGAACCGACGAGCAGATGCCCAGCCAGTCGGCCCCGTCGTTGTACTGCTTCTGCACCCGTGTCAGGGTAGCGGTTTCGGCGCCGCTGAGTTGCTTGTTCTTCAGCGCGTACCCCGCTAGGTTAGTGGTGATGACCTTATCGGAATTGTCCGCCTGAAAGCGGTCAATGTCAGCTAGGTCGGTGCGGAGCGAGGCTAGTTCCTTGGCTTTCTTCTCGGCATCGGTAGTTTTGCTCAAGTCGAAAAAACTCTTGGTGGTGAGGCTGACGGTCCCGGAAGCCGCCTGGATTTGTTGAGCAATCTTGGCGTACAACCCATTGTCAATGTGCATATTGTACACGCTGCTGGTAATGGCGTTGGTCGAATAAATCCACATGGCAAAAAGGGAGAACCACGTAAAAAGCTGCACCACTGCCAACTGCTTCATGGCCTTGGGCATATTAAAAATGCCCATGAACGACTCCTTCAATCCATCAAACACCCGGCCCTCGGCCTTCTCGCGCTCAAAGGCGACCATGTCGGCCGGCGGGTACTCCTTGGTGGTGAACACAGTGTACATGACGGCGAGGAAGAACGCCACCGCCCCGGCGTAAAAAGCGTACTTCACCGACGGCGGAATCACGCCCTGCGGGGCGGTGTTGGCCACGTGAAACAGGTTGGTAAACACCCACGGCAGCCCGGCCGCAATCACCGACCCCACGCCGATAAAAAAGCTTTGGGTGGCGAAGCCGGTCGTGCGTTGGCCAGCCGGCAGCAGGTCGCCCACGAAAGCCCGGAACGGCTCCATCGAGATGTTGATGCTCGCGTCCATCACCCACAGCATCCCGGCGGCCACCAGCAACGTCCCCGAGTTGGGCATGAAAAACAGCGCCAGTGTCGCCAGCACGGCCCCCAGGAAAAAAAACGGCCGCCGCCGCCCCCATGTCGGGTGCCAGGTGCGGTCCGAAAAATACCCGATGACGGGCTGCACCAGCATCCCGGTAAGCGGGGCCGCAATCCAAAGCAGCGGTAGGTCGTCCTTGCTCGCCCCGAGCGTTTCGAAGATGCGGCTCACGTTGGAGTTTTGCAATTCGAAACCAAATTGGATGCCCATGAAGCCGAAACTCATGTTCCAGATTTGCCAGAAGCTCAGGCGGGGCTTTTCGCGGACGGGGCTGGCGGATACGGCGCTGGTACTCATCTCGGGGTGGGGCAGGCGTGAATAAAGAAGAAGGCTGTGGGCTGCCCCCGGAACCGGGGCCACTCACAGCCTTCAAAAGTAGCCCATCAACCCCAAATTACCGCAATTTTACCGTTTTGTAGTCGGAATTACTTTAAGCTCGAAGATGCGGGCCGACAGGGGCGGCAGCCGCAGGTAAAGGGTGTTGACGGGCTCTTCTTCGTTGAGCACGTCGGTGTAGGTGTAGAATTTTTTGGGGTTGAGGCCCACCCGCGTCATTACCTCGGCCGGGATGACGATGGTAGGCCGGTAAGCCTTTTCGGCCGAAAAGTTGACCACTACCAGCATCACCTGCTTGTCGGTGTAGCGCAGGTAGCTGTAGAGGTGGCGCTGGTTGTACTCCTTGCCCAGGTTGTTGGCGTCCTGCAACTCGTAGAAGCGGCCCCGGCGCAGGGCGTCGCTCTTGCTCGTCACGTTGAGCAGGCGCTTGTAGAAGCTGCGGAGCTGCTGCTGCTCGGGGCCGAGCTTGCCGCCGTCAAACTTGCCCTGGTTCAGCCACTTCTGGTGCTCCGGCACGCCCCAGTAGTCGAAAATAGTGGTGCGGCCGTCGGCCCCCGAAAAGCCTTCGGCGGCGGTGGCGGGCTCGCCCACTTCCTGCCCGAAGTAGAGCATGACGGGGCCGCTGGCCAGGGTAGCGGTGAGGGTCATGGCCGGAATGGCGTGCAGGGCATTACCGGCAAACTCCTTGCTGGCGATGCGTTGCTCGTCGTGGTTTTCCAAAAAGCGCAGCATGTGGCTGCTGAAGCCGCTGCTTTCCTCCTTCCACACCTTGGTGATGTCGTCGGTGCTGCCTTCCTGGCGCGTAAGGCGGCGCAGGCCGTCGTAGAGTCCTACTTTGTCGTACAGAAAATCGAATTTGCCCTGCGTGAGGTAGGTTTTGTATTCTTTGGGATTGTAGGCTTCGGCGATGAAAATAACGTCGGGCTTCACCTTTTTCACTTCGGGGATGACGTAGGCCCAGAACTCGACGGGCGCCATTTCGGCCACATCGCAACGGAAGCCGTCCACGTTTTTATCGGCCCAGTACACCAGAATGTCGCGCATCTTTTTCCAGGTATCTGGAATGGGGTCGAAGTGCGGAGTGCGGCCGTTCTGGTAATCGACGCCGTAGTTGAGCTTGGTGGTTTCGAACCAGTCGTCGATGCTGGGGTTGGGCTTGAAAACGTCGTTGCCGGTGGCCTTGGCGGGGTTTTCGAGGTACTTGCCGTCCTCACGCGGGCCTTTGAGGGCTCCGAGCGGATTGTAGCCGGCGGGCACCACAAACGGCTGGCCGGGCAGGTAGTAAAAATTATTGTTCGGGGCGAAGGCTTTGGTCTTGTCGTCGGCCGCGCCCAGGTCAATCACGCCCACCGGCTTGGCGTCCGACTTGTACGACCGGGCCACGTGGTTGGGAATGAAATCCATGAGCACCTTCAGGTCGTGCTCGTGCGTGCGCTTGATGAGGGCCTCGTACTCGGCCATGCGCAGCTTGAGGCTACTGGCCAGGTCGGGGTCCACGTCGTAGTAGTCTTTGATGGCGTAGGGCGAGCCCGCGCGGCCCTTCACCACGTCGGCGTCGTCGGCCGGGATGCCGGCCGTGGTGTATTCCGTCATGGTGGCGTGCTCAATCACGCCGGTGTACCATACGTGGCTCACGCCCAAGGCTTTTATTTCCAGCAGCGCCTTGTCGGTGATGTCATTGAACTTGCCGCAGCCGTTCTCGGAAATGGTGCCGTAGGGCTTGTTGAGGGCCACCTTATTGCCGAATAGGCGCGTCATCAGCTGGTAGATGATGAGCTTATTATCCTTCGGTGTTTCGTCGGTGGTATTAGGGTCGGCCAGCGGGGCCGAAGGGGAAGTAGCAGCCACGGGTGGGGGCAAGATGGGCGAAGCAGGCAGAACAAAAGCGGCCAGCGCCAGAGCGCCGGCAGCCAGTAGGAAGGGTTTCATAAGCGGCAGCCAATTAGAAATGCGTGGCACGTGGCCGCTAAAATAGCGGGTAGCGGCCCGGCAAATCGTTTGGTGGCCAAAAAACCGGTAGTTTCAGCTTCTTGTTCAAAGGTATTTGGCAGGCCGGGCCCTTGGGCGGCGTGTTGCGCAACAAAGGCCTACCACTCCTGCGTGAGTGGGTGCAGCATCAGCTCGTCAATCACGACGTGAGCCGGGGCCTCCAGCACGTAGCGCACGGCCTGGGCCACGTCGGCGGGGCGCAGGTGGGTCTTTTCGGCATCGGCACTGCCCGGCGCGGCATCGTTGAAATAGGTATCGACCAGGCCGGGCATAATGGTACTCACCTTAACCCCGTGGGCGCGCACCTCTTTGCGCAGGCTGCCCAGCAGGGCATCCTGCGCATATTTGCTGGCTCCGTAGGCCGTGCCGTGGGCAAAGGTGCGCCGCGCCACATCCGACGTAATGGCCACAATGTGGCCGCTTTTCTGAGCCTTAAAGTGCGGCACGGCAAACTTGCAGAGCAGGAAGGTGCCCTTCACGTTGGTGTCGAAAATACGGTCCCACTCGGCCGCGCCAAAGTTCTCCAACTCGTTGAACGAGCCCACGCCGGCGTTGCATATTACGGCATCGAGGCGGCCGTAGCGGCGCAGTGTTTCAACTACTACGTGCTCGGCGTCGGCCTCATCGGCCACGTCGGCCACAATGCTCAGGCCCTTGGTTTTGGCGGTGAGGTCGTCTAGCTCGTCGGCCGAGCGGGCCACGGCCACCACGGTAGCGCCTTGCAGGGCCAGCAGCAGGGCCGTAGCGCGGCCAATGCCCCGGCTGGCCCCGCTCACGATGATAACGCAGTTGGTGAGGTCGGTCATGGTTGGTGCAAAAGTACAGCAGTAAGATAATGACAAAATCAATCACGCAATTTTTTAGTGCCAGGAGCTACTACGTAACAGCGTTCAATAGCTATTGTAACGGTAAATATTTTTGTTACATACTATTTACAAAAAGCGCTGCATTTTATAAAAAACACCTAATAATCAACTTAATAACTTGGCTTATTCTCCCTCAATTAATGTACATACACGTTAAAAATTAATAAAATAACAAGCTAGTTATTGGATGGCAACCGCCTAGGTCGTTACCTTAGCAGCGGTTTGTTAAACCGCTGCTCTTGGCGAAGACGAAACACCCTTTTCTAACCCAAATCTGCTACGTTTATGTCACAAGCTTTTCCAACTTCCAACACCTGCTTCCAGCCCAACAGGGGGGGGGGGGTAAAACGTTTACAAAGAGGATTTTAGCCTTATTTGCTGTTTGCTGCTCTGTGTTTAACAGCGGGCTGGTACTGGGCCAGGGCAGCGAATTACCCGCTCCCATGCCAAATGAAGCAGCTACTATAGACTGCTACCCCGGACAGCCTCGTAACATAGAAGGGTCAATTCCAACCAACGCTTCCTCTACCAACGGGGCAATACTCACCGCAAAAGGCAACTTGAAAGTGTTGGTGATTTTTGCCGGATACAGTGAGGAAGCAGTGAGTTCGTGTGCATCTTACAATGCTGTCGAATGGCCAAACAATGACCCCGCCAACCCACAAATGCTTGAACACACGTTCCCGGCAAACCTTGGGTCGTTTTTCTACACCAACGCAAACCAGTTCAGCTTAACGGCAACAGACCAGTCGTTTTCGAATCTGTTTTATCAGATGTCGCGCACGTCGTCCAACCCCTTTAGGATGACCTTTGGCTACCTGCCTACCCGCATCAACGTGGCGTATAGCGCTTATCCCGACCTTCAGTTAGCAACCAGGGCCGTTGTACAACAGGCTGTTGCACAATACCCCAATTTCGATTGGGCGGCTTACGACCAACGCACCAACTAGCCCAATTTTGCCTTTGACAATAGTGTCATCGCCCCCGATGGTAAACTTGACTATGTGGTGGTGTGCTGGCGCACTTTTAAGAGTTGCAACGTAGGCCAAGGTGGCTCAGCGGGCTATGCCGGGCCAGGAGTGCTCGGTAATGTCTCTATCCCGATTGCTAACGGCCGAACGCGCGTGTATTCCTTAACCGACGGGCACGTACAAACCGGTGGAGGCATTGACCGGGGCGTGTTTCTGCACGAGTTTGCCCACAACCTTTACTATGCCCCGCACCAACTGGGAGCCAACGGCACTTGTGGCAACCACTTCGATTCCTCGCAAGGGTGGGGCATGATGTGCGGCATTACTACCTCTTTCAGTGCCAATGCCTGGGAGCGCTGGTACAACGGCTGGACGGAGCTAAAAACCGGGGCCGGTCAGGTTAACAGCGACATTGTGGATGCCACTTCGCTGACCGCCACCAACGGCGTGTACACCTTGCGCGACTACGTAACTACCGGGGACGTGATGCGCCTCAAAATCCCCAACACGGGTCAGTACCTATGGCTGGAAAACCGCGCCAAAAACGGTCCCTTTGACCGGCGGCACGACCAAACCTGGCAGTACGGCGGCGACTACGTGGCCTTTCCGCCAGCCCCGGTCGGCCTACTGGCCATGGTGGAGAGCCTCTCTGGTCGGACGGTTCCGATTACCTACAACGACATTTTTAACCCTTCCAAGGTGAGCCAGTTGCGGCCGGTGTCGGCCCAGGGCAATTCCGACTATGTAGCCAACGGCCCACCTGCCAGCTACAACCGGCACTTCTGGGACAACCTACTTTACAACTTCACGCCCAGCCTCAACGCCAGCGGCGGCGTGAGCGAAATCACCAACATCCGCCTCGACAAAGACGGCAACAACATCATTCGTTACGCGGGTGGGCACGGCAACGGCGACTTGGGCGCGGGCAACGAAATGACGTGGATGGAGGTGGCGGGCGGTCAGTTCCGGGACGGCACCTTTGGCCCCAATCTGGGCACCCGCACCGTGGGCTTCCGCTACGGCATTGCCTCCAATCCCCTGCTGACCGGCAACCCAGTGTACGATGCCACGACCCAGCAATCGGGCGACCTAGCCTTGAGCGGCCTGTCGGTGCAGATAACGGCCTACGACGCGGGCACCGGCGACCTGACCTTGCAAGTGCGCTACAACGACACCCAGTTGCGGGCCAACACCCGCTGGACGGGGCAACTGCGCACCTTCCCCGTGGCCAACGCCACCAACGGCGCGGAAATTTCGGTGTACAACGGCGTGCGCCTAACCCTTGACCGGGGCCTGACCCCGCAACGCTCGGACAGAAACACCAACGGCGATTTCGTGAACGAAACCCGGCTAACGATAGGGGCGGGCACCCGCCTGAAAGTGGAAAGCACGGGCAACATCGATTTGCAGGGGCAGGGCACCACCCTTTACGTCGAGCAAGGCGGCTCGGTGTACCAGAGTAGCGGTGGCAAGCTAACGGCCTACCCTGGCACCACCATCAGCCTGCAAAACCGGGCCGACCTGAGCGGCAGCGGCGAACTGAAGGCCGGGGCCAAGCTGGTAGTGCGCAGTACCACCACCACCATCCAAGGCCCTTACGTATGGTAGCCCGTTTTCTTCCCGCACTTACGCTTTTCCTGCTCCTGAGCCTGCCCCACCTGGGGCAGGCTCAAACGCCGGCCCTGAACTGGCGGCACGAGTACGGCACGAGCCGCAACGAAACCGAGGGTTTTTCGGTACCTCTGAACGGCGGTTACCTGCTGGCAGGCGAGCGCAGCTATTTTAACGGCACGGCGGCCTTGCTTTACTTCGTGCAAACCAATGCCCTCGGCGACACGCTTTGGACCAAAACCCTGTCGGCACCCGTGGCCGTGAACCCCCACATTACGGGCTTTGTGCGCGATGCGGCGGGAAACTTGCTGCTCACCGGTACGAGCTATTCCGCTAATGTCGGCTTTGTGATGAAGCTTACCAGCGCCTGTGTGCCTGTATGGGACCGGGTGAGGCAACTTAACGTAGCAGGGGCTGACTTTCTACGTACCTCTTACCTATTTCCTACAATCGCTAATGATGGAAACTACGTATTTGTAGAGTACTTATATAGTAGTACCACTTCTACTCAAACCAATACCAATGATGATAAAATCATTAAGGTAAATCAAGCAACTGGAGTCGAAATATGGGCAACGAATTTGCACAATACGTATGCCACTAATTTCAATTTATCAACCAGCGCAAGAGCATTAATTGCAAGCCCCACTGGGTACACCTTGTTTATACCTGGGTATATAGCGCCAGGATACACGCCAGTTGTTGCACAATTACGCTTAAGTACCAGCGGTGCGGTAGGCAGTATTCGATTTGCCCCAAATCCAGCTGCGGCCACTCACTTCCTGAATGTGTTACAAGAAACATCAGGAAGCATGATATTGACCGGAAGAAGTACGCTAACCAAGCTCAACGCGCAAGGCGACACGCTTTGGACTACTTCCGTGCCGCCCGCTTTCGGTAGGCAGTGGGACGGGGCCGCCATCACCCAAGACCGGCAGGGCAACTACATTGTGCTTGGCAACTCCTATTTCCGCGTCGGCGGGCCGGTCCTGTCCGAGAATATTCATCTGGCCCGCTTCCGCCCCAATGGGCAGCTCGTAAACGACACCATGCTTTACCGCCCCAGCCAAACGTACGGCCGCAGCCTGCACCTGGCCGCCAACGGTGAGCTGGTAGTTAGCGGGTACAGCAACAACGGGTCCAACGGTGGGGCCGACTTGTTTATGCTTCAATTTCGGGGCTTCCGGCCGCTGGCCAACCGGGCGGCGGCGGCCACTGTCGCGGGCTTTGCTGTTTACCCGAACCCGGCCGCTGGCTCCGAAGCCGTGCGCCTGACGCTGCCTGAACGCCCTGGCCCGCGTACCTTGGTCGTGTTCGACGGCCTGGGCCGCGCCGTGCGGCAGCAGGTTTTGCCGGCCACTGCCCGCGAGGCCCTCCTGCCCGTGGCCGGGCTGCCCCCCGGCCTCTACCTGTTGCGTCTGAGCGCCACCGACGGTCAAACCTGGACGACCAAGCTGTTGCGGGAGTAGCAAGCAAACTGCCCCCGCCGCCCCAAACGAAACGGCCCGAAGAAGAAGCACTGTTGCTTTTTCCTCGGGCCGTTTCGTTTGGGGCGGCTGAGCTTATTTACTGGTCGATGGCCGTGTCGCTGGCGTCGGGGTCGTTGAGTTCGGCGTTGGTATCGGTGCCGGTGACGGGTGGGCGGGGGCGGGGCTCCATTTCGCCCATGCCGACGCGCGAGTTGGGGTTGCTCATTTCGTCGGGGCCGGAGCGGTAGTCGTCGCCGTCGAGCTCGTCGACGGGGCCGGTGCGGCGGCGGGTGGTGCCGTCCTCGTCGTCGTTGTCGGGCATATCGTCGTTGCCGGCGGCGGGGCGGCCCTGGTCGTCGGCGCGCATGTTGTCGGCGGGCGGGGCCACGCGGTCGGCAGTTTCGTTCACGCCGAGGGCCGTGGCACCACCGGCAGTGTCGGAGCCGTAGCCTTCCTTGCCTTCGCGGTTGCCGAAGCCGCCGCGGGCGTCGTCGTTTTTGGGCGGGTCGGCGTTCGGGATGCGGTGGCCGGCTTGCATTTCCTGGTCGGAGGTGTCGTCGTTGATGACGCGGATGGGGCGTTCCATTTTAAGTGCTGAATGGTGAGTGTTGAGTGTTGAATGGCCGCCGCTACCAGAAGTTACTGCCTGATGTTACGCAGTGGCTATTGAAGCCAGCGTTTTTGTTTCTTGTTGCTCGTTTCTGGTTGCTTGTTCAGGTTTAATAATCAACGAGAAACAAGAAACGAGCAACAAGAAACAATCTGTCACAGCCGGCGCATGAGCGTCACTGCGTAACAGCAGTTACTGCGTTTGTCGGGTTGGGGTTGTT